>NZ_JBEPOZ010000006.1:0-214989 GCF_040547005.1 Arthrobacter sp. UYCu712 | reverse complement strand
CCTGGTCCTCACCGCTGGCCAGGCCGCCGACACCTCATTCTTCCAAACGGTGCTGGAGACCATCTCGGTCGCCGGCGGCTCCCGGGGACGGCCGCGCATGCGGCCCGACCGGGTGCTGGCAGACAAGGCGTATACCTCCAGCGCCAACCGCGGCTACCTGGCCGGCAGGGGAATCAAGGTCACGATACCCGAGCGGTCAGATCAGATCGCAGGACGGGCCCGGCGCGGTTCCAAAGGCGGACGCCCCCGATCCTTCGACAGGGAAGCGTACAAAGGCCGAAATGTCGTTGAACGCTGCTTCAACCGGCTCAAACAATGGCGTGGCATCGCGACCAGAAGCGACAAAACGGCACGCAGCTACCTCGCTGGCGTCACGCTCGCCTCGGCCCTGATCTGGATCAAATCAGGGGTTTAGCAACACACCCTAGGCGATCCCACGAGGCGGCCAAGACTGTTTCCAGTCTTGGCCGCCTTCAGGGCATCAGGGCTGCCGGCGTTCCCGATGACACTGCCAGCTTCCACGGAGCCTTTATGCAGAGCACCATATTGATGTCAGGAGGCCGGGATTCAAGCTTGCGCAACGTACGCCCATCCAGTTCCGGCGCGAATTCATGATTGACGTGCACCAGGGGGATCCTTCCGTGACGCAGAGTGGACCCGGACGCAATACGCTTCGCCGGCGTTTCCACGACCCCGGGCCGGGCCGGGCCGGGGCTGTTTCCGCAACGATCTTCGCAGCCGTGGTGTTGGGCCGGTGGGCCGGCAACTGGGGTGGATTTGCAGTGCTTGCCGCGGCGGCTGTTCTGCTGTTGGCGCTTCCAACTGCGCGTTCCCTGTCGCGGAGGTTGCTCATAGTTTTGGCCATTGTGTTTGGAACAGCCCCGGTCCTCTGGTGGATTCCCTTCCCGCTGACGTCTGTCGGCAGGGCCACCGTCCTGCTGGCAGTCACTGCAGCGTGGCTGGGAGGCTGGATAGCCTGCGGTCACGATCCGCGGTCGAGATTCCGTCGTCTCCTCCCGCGAGTCCAGGCCATTGATGCCCTGCCGCTGATCGCCGCGGCGCTCTCGGCAGCAACGCTCATCAATTTCCTCAAATCCCGGACAGCAGAGGAATCGATGACGCTGCTGGCAATGAGCTGGGACAACTCTTCGCATTTCGATATGTATTACATGGTGCGCCAGCACGGCCAGATCCTGGGCGCCCTGGGTCCGTCGCCGGACGGCAGCCCCTGGCATTTCCATAACTATCCGCAGGGATTTCACGCAGTTGTGGCATTGCTGGCCGAGATCGTCAGGGGACCGGCGGTGTCCGGCCCGGGCGGGGAACTGGTCAGCTACACAGTGTTGAGCGCGGTTGCTTCCGTGCTGGCCGTCACCATGGTTGCCGCTGCCCTGTGCTCCCTGCCCGCGTTCCGGCGGCGGTTCCTGGTGGCCGCCCCCGCAGTGGCCGTGGTGACCGCCGGATGGATTTACGGACCCGGGGCGGCCGCGACGCTGCACGGATTTCAAAACTTCTACCTCGCGGCGGCGCTGGTCGCAGCGTTCCTGGTACTGATGGTGCTCCAGGTCCGCGTCCTTCGGCCACTGACGCTGTTCGCGGCTTCAGCCGCCGCCATTGGTGTCGTGCACAACTGGGCCCTGCTGGCGACCCTGTTGCTCGGCGCCGCCGCGGGCCTGGTGCTCCCGTGGAACCGGCGCCGCTGGGCGGGAACGCGCCGGGTGTACGTGTTGGCTGCCGTCATCGCAGTGTTCACCGTGCTGGCCGTTGTCCCGGCTCTTGGACAGTTGTCCTCCATCGACGCGGAGGACGTGCTTTACGCCGTGGGAGGTGTGCCGGCTCCGGACTACGGGATGGCAGGTGCCATCGTGATCGGTTCCGTCGGTGTGGCGCTGGCAGTGTCCCGACGGGCGCCGCGGGGACGGTCCGGCCTGGCCATCGACCAGACGAAGCGGACGGCCGCAACGGCGTGGGCTGTGGTCACGGGACTGATAGTTGTTGTCCTGATGGCGGCCCCCCAGATTTCGGCATCAGGGCAGCTGTCGTACTACGGCATTAAATACCTTCTCGCCCTGGAACTCGTGGCGCTGGTGGTTCTGGGGATGGGAGTGGTCAGCCTGGTCGGTCCCGCCCGGCAGGGGAGTCCGAAGGCGGGGTGGGCAAGTGTCACGTCAACATTGCTCGTGAGTGCGGCTGCAACGCAGGTTTTCGGACTGACGCTGGACACGAGGTCGGTGGGCCTGACGCCCAGTTCCGCCTCGGCCCTCGAGCTTGAGCGGCAGCGGAAGACCCTGGACGCGCCGGTGCCCGCACATATTCACGCGCTGTTGGCGGCCGCAGAGTCCAACGGGGGAGAGCCGGCGGTGTATCTCACCACGTACGGCACGGAGTTCGATCCCGTCCTTGCCGCCCAGTGGTTTGCCGCTTTGACGGGGACGTACACGGAGAAGACGGTCACGCTGATATCTCACGTTGTGCCGCTGTCCGCCGGCCTCGAAAGTGTGCCGGATGTCGTACGGGCGCTGCGGACCGCGCACCCGGAGGCGAACATAGTCGTCGATCCGCGAAACAGTGCGTGGCTGCAGCAGCTTCTGGCGGAACGGCGCTAGCCCGGCCTCCGGGCCGTGGGGGTGCTACAGCCCTGACGCCTGGGCCAGCCGCGTCATCGACTCGCGGCCCTTGGCAACATCCCAAGCCCCTGATTGGGGCAGCGCCGCAATGAACTTGACCACGCGTGGCCCGTCGACGGAAACAAGGACGAACTCGGTGGAACCGCTCAGCGGAATCATTGAGTACTTGGCCGGATGCTTGAGCCCTGCCACGTCCTCGGCGGCGGGCAGCAGGCTGTACGGGTCCGCCCGGGACGCTTCCTGCTCCGAGGGGTACGTGATGATCTGCACGGTCAAGGCGTTTGTTGTGGCGCCGTCCGGATCGAAGGCGTGGATGCAGGAGTCGTACAGGACGCCCTCAGGCGTGCGCTCCGCGTCCGGTTGGGCGGGTTGCAACGAGGTGGCCACCGGGCCAAGCGTGGACTTGATGGCATCGTCCCCCAGGAGCCCGCAGGCCACGGACTCGCCCGTCGGCAGCACGGTCCTCCCGTCCCGCGCAGTTTCCGTTACGGGCGCAGACGGGGTTGCCGAGGCGGTGCCGCCGTCCGTGGAACCGGACGTCTTGCCCTGCGGCCCGGGCGTGCAGCCGGACCCCAGAACGGCCAGGACGGCCAATGCGGAAGCCAGCCCGAGGGCTTTCCTTCTAGCGGAAAACATCGGCGTCAACTCCCATGATGAGGCGGTCGCCCGGGGCTGCGGAGCGGATGTAGCGGATGACGTCGCTTTCCGACAGTGAAATGCAGCCCCAGGTCCCTACCGGGTTGGCGTGCAGGAAGATGGCGAAGCCGGCGTTCATGGTGATCGGTGAATCGGGCGGCCGGTTGTAGTTGATGACGGCGCCCTGGCGGTAGTCGCCCTGACGGCGGGTTGCGTAGTACCACATGTTTTCATCCGGGAAGATGTCGGCGGACGATTCGAAATACTTGTTGTAGTTCGAGTTCAGCCGCCCGCCCCAGCGTGAGTACGGGTTGAGGGTCCGGTACGGAAGAGCCGTACCGGGGTTGGACAGTCCGAAGGCTTCGGTGACACTGAAGGACCCCGTCGGTGAAAGCTTTCCGGTGGTCGGACCGGTCGCGACGCCGGGACGGGCGAAGCCGCTTTCGCCGTCGGATCCGCGGGTTGCCCATTCGAGCGAGTATCCCCACGACTGGCGGAGGCAGTTGACGAACGTGACCGCCGTGGAGCCGTAGCTGGGGGCCACGGCAAAGCTGACCCTCTTGGCGCCGGCATGCTCGAACTTTGCGGCCCCGCGGCCGAGCGACGCACAGTAGCCCCACGGCGTGATCGCCGAGCTCAGGACTCCCTGTGACGTCCAGGTGTAGGTGCCGTAGTCGAAGTTCTGGCGGCAGGAGCCACCCCAGCACGACTCATCGGAGACGGGGTAGCCCAGGGCGCTGGAGGGGCCGCCGCGTTGGCGGTAGCCGGCGTAGAAGGCTCCGGAAATGGCGTTGGTTCCGGCGTGCGGTGCGTAGTAGATGGCCCCGCCCTGGAAGCCCTGCTGGCAGCCGCCGGCGGCAAGGCCACACTTTTCGGCCTCAACGGGGTAGCGGAGGGCGCCCCGCTCGGCACCGAGGGAGGACCAGCGGGCCAGGATCGCGTTCATGACCGGGTTCGTCCCCACCCCGGGGGCGTAAAAGATTCCACCCTGTTCGAAGTGCTGGACGCAGCCACCGGCGGTAAGCCCGCAGCTTTCGGCGCCGATCGGGAATCCCAGGGCGCCCTTTTCCGCGCCGATGTCCTTCCACCGGGCAAGGATCGCGTTCATCACGGGATTGGTTCCCCAGCCGGGAACGTAGTACATGGTGCCCCGCTGGAACGGCTGCATGCAGGCCCCGCCCCGGAGGCCGCACGTTTCGCCACCCGTGGGGTAGCCGAGGGCGCCGGACTCGGCGCCGAAATTCGTCCACCGGGCACGGATGCCGTTCAGGACTTCGAAGGCTCCGGCCTGCGGGGAGTAGTAGATGGCGCCGCGTTCGAATGACTGGCTGCACCCTCCGCCGGTGAGTCCGCAGCGCTCTTCGGCCAGGGGATAGCCCAGGACCCCGTCGACGCCGCCGAGTTTCGCCCATCGCTGGGCAATCGTGGCGCGCACGGAGACGGCCTTGGTGCCCTCCGTCCAGGCGATCGACCCTTTCGCGTACCCGCCCAGGCAGCCGTTGGACGCGAGCTTGCACTCGACGGCTCCTTCGGATGCTCCGAGGACCCCTTTGGCTCCGCCGAGTTCAAGCCACCGTGCGTTGATGGCCTTCTCGCCTGTGGAGGGCGCCGCCAGCTCGGTCACCGGCGGCGATTTCTTCGCCGGTGCAGTAGGCGTGGCCGACGGCGTCGGGCTTGCTGTTGGGCTCGGACTTGCGGTGGCCGTCCGGGTTGGCAGGGGAGTCGGCGTCGCGGACGCTGAGGCAGCGGCCCCCGGGGACGCGGTGGCCGCGCCGGACGCCGTCGGACTGGCCTTCTGCTGGGTGGCAGCCGCCGTACCGGCCGGCGACGGAGCCGGCTCGAGGGCCGGCGGAGGTGCTGCGACGGCCTGCGACCCCATGGACATGGTCAAAACCACGGCCAACAGCGCCGTTGCAAGTGGTTGATTCCATTTGGTTCTACTGGTCACTTTTCCCCCAAAAGTATGTGATTTCTAGTTGTGACCAATGGCCGGGAAGTTGCGCACTCCGCCGGTCCATTGGGTCATCGCGGCGTTACTGTCACGCCGCTGGACGGAGTCCACGTCAGCACTGCGCCCTGGAACACCTGCTGGCAGTTTGATGAGCTGGAGCACGTCTCGTTGGTCAGGGGATAACCCATCCAGCCGTATTCGAAACCCTGGCTGGCCCAGACGCCCCGGATGGCTCCGAACGGGCTGAAGTAGGCGCCCAGCCCCGGTCCCCAGACCATCGCTCCGGTCTGGTACATCTGGTAGCAGCCGCCGTTCTTGGAGCCGCAGAATTCCTTGGACGTCGGGTAGCCCGCGCGTCCGTTCTCGAAGCCGAGCGCGGCGTAGGCGCCGCGGATCGCACCGAAAGTACTCGGCTGCGCGCCGGAAGCCTTGGACCACAGCATGGCGCCGCCCTGGAACATCTGGTAGCAGCCGCCATCCCTGAGACCGCAGATCTGGCCGGATACCGGATAGCCGAAGTAGCCGTTCTCGAAGCCGGCCTCACTGTACGCGGTGCGGATGGGGCCGTTGGGACTGATCTGGGCATTGGTGGCGCCGGACCAGAGAATCGCTCCGCCCTGGAGCATCTGGTAGCAGCCGCCGTTCTTCAGCCCGCACTGCTCGGGCCCCATCACGGGGTAACCCAGGACGCCGTTCTCGTAGCCGGTGCTCTGGTACGCGCCCCGGATTGCGCCGTTCACGCTGGCATGCGCCCCGGATGCCGGCGACCAAAGGACCGCTCCGCCCTGGAAGCTCTGGTAGCACCCGCCGTTCGTCAGGCCGCAGACCACCCCGCTCCAGGCGTTGCCGAGCTGAGTTGCCGAGTCGGAGGCTTCCTTCGTGATTGCCGAGACGGCGGCCCGTGCTGCGGGGGCCGCGAACTCGCGGAGGCCGGCCATGTCACCGTTCCAGACGTTGGAATCTCCGGCGTAGGGTCCGCTGCTGCTGTACTGCCAGATGCTGTAGTTGCTCCAGCTCCGGGTCGGAACCGGTCCCGCGTTGTTTGTGGGTGAGCTGGGGTAGGCGGCGATCCACAAGGGGTAGTCCCCGAAGCCGGTCGGGTTGCCCAGGCACTGGTTCCACCATGAGGTGTTGGTGTAGATCACGGGAAGCCGGCCCGTCAAGGACCGCACGGTGTTGCCGAAGTCGTGAACCCACGACGCCAGCTGCCCGGCCGACATGTCGTAGCAGGTGTTGCCGAAATAGAAGCCCTCGATGGTCCGGCCCGCGTACGGGTTGAACTCGAAGTCCAGGACCGGCGGCATGGTGGAGCCGTCGGCGCTCCAGCCGCCGCCGTTCCGGACGAAGTACCTGGCTTGGTCGGCACCTGAGGACCAGTTCGGGATGGCGAAGTGGTAGGCGCCGCGGATCATTCCCACGCTGCGGGATCCCTCGTACTGGGAGCCGAACAGCGGGTTGGTGTAGTAGTTGCCCTCGCTGGCCTTGACGTAGGCGAAGCGGGCGCCGACGTTGTATTGCTCCCGCCAGTTGACGCTCGGCTGGTGGCCGCTGACGTCGAGTCCCTTGATCCCGAACGTCGGTGACCAGGTGCCCTGCGTCGTGAGGGCCTCGATCGCCGCGGACGGGGAGGACTTCCTGAGCATCGGTGAGGTCGCGGTGACTCGGGCGGAGCGTTGTCCCATCTCCGCGCCGCCCGGGCCGACGGCCTGGGCCATGGCTGCCTTGGCGGAGTCCGACGACGGATCGGGAGCGGCGCCTGTTGTCGGCTGTGCTGCGGGGGCAGTGGTTGCCGGCTTCGTTGCGGGCGCCGTGGTTGCTGGCGCCTGGGCCGGCTTCGTCGCGGCGGGCGACGGCGTGAGCTTCGGCGCGGGCGCTGTCGCGGCGGGGGATGCGGAGGCCGTCGTCCCGGTTGTTGCAGGCTTGGCCGGGGCAGTCGGTGAAGGCTCGACGGCGCCGGCGGGCGGCGCCAGACCCGGACCCGCCAGTAGCGCGGCAGCAAGAAAGACGGCCCCGAATCGGCGCCTGCTCTGACTGGTGGGGGAAAGTAGGGTCCGCTTCATATTTCGCTCCGTGCAATGACACGCTGTCGGAGCCGCGTCACGTAGGTCCCGTCCCGGGGGGAAAAGCGAAAAAAGCTGCCCGGACTGGAGATTGTCTGACTTATCGCGCCCACCCTAACATCGGTGGATTTTTGAAACCAGTGATTCTGGTGTTACTCGTGGGAATGTTGTCATGCCGCAATCTTAAGGGTTATCCACATCGCTCCCTGCGGGCTATTGTCCGGCAGATCACCCTCCCCTAGGTTTAACGCAATTGCCCTGCCCAGGCGGCAGGCCGGCAGTCTAAGTGGGGGCCAATGGAGGCTGTGCGCATTGTCGAGGATGAAGTCCGCGAGCTGATCCGACGCCGCGGGCTGGACCCGCTGCGGCAGGCCGGAGAGGTCAGGCGCCTCGTCGAGGCGGCCGTCAGCGATTACGACGAGCGGGCACTCCTGGCGCCGCTGCCCCCGATCGGCCCCCTGGAACCAGCCCGACGATTCGTCTTCGACGCCGTCGCCGGCTTCGGTCCACTGCAGCCGCTGCTGGACGACCCCGGGATCGAAGAGGTCTGGATCAACGCCCCGCATGAGGTCTATATCGCCCGCAACGGCGAATCGGAGCTCACCTCCATCTCGCTGTCCGAGCAGCAGGTCCGGGACCTGGTGGAGCGGATGCTCAAAAGCTCGGGCCGGTGGCTCGACATGTCTTCGCCCTTTGCTGATGCTGCGCTTCCTGACGGTTCACGCCTCCACGTGGTCATTCCGGACATCACCCGGAGGCATTGGGCCATCAATATCCGCAAGTTCGTCGTCAAGGCCAGCAGGCTCGAACACCTCGTGGAACTCGGGACGCTCACCCCGCAGGCTGCACGGTTCCTGGGCGCGGCGGTGGCCAGCGGCCTCAACATCCTCGTGTCCGGCGCCACCCAGGCGGGCAAGACCACAATGCTCAACTGCCTCGCGGCCGGCATCGGCACCCGCGAACGGGTCATCACGGTGGAGGAAATCTTCGAACTTCAGTTTCCGCTGCGTGACGTGGTGGGGCTGCAGTGCCGACAGCCGAACCTGGAGGGGGAGGGCGAGATTCCCTTGCGCCGGCTCGTCAAGGAGGCCCTGCGCATGCGGCCTGACCGGCTGGTCGTCGGCGAAGTCAGGGAAGCGGAAAGCCTCGACATGCTGATCGCCTTGAATTCGGGCTTGCCAGGGATGTGCACCATCCACGCCAACTCGGCCCATGATGCGGTCACGAAGCTCTGCACACTCCCGCTGCTGGCGGGCGAGAACATCTCCAGTGCCTTCGTCGTTCCCACCGTTGCCTCCTGCATCGACCTCGTGGTCCATTGCAGCCGGCACGCGAACGGGCGCCGGCAAGTCACGGAGATCCTGTCGCTCGGACGCAGGGTCGAGAACGGCATCATCGAATCCTCCATGGTTTTCGCCATGGGTGACGGGCACCTTCAGCCACAAGCCAATTCAATGCCCGCTGCGGAGAAATTTGCCCGGTCCGGGTATGACGTCGCCGCTTTGCTGGAGCCGCGCTGATGGCGCCGCTGCTGGGCGTGCTCGCGGGCGTCGGATTGCTGCTGATCTGGTGGTCCGCCTGGGAGCAGCCGCCGCCGGCCAAGCGCGCGCCGCGCAACCGGCGGCTGGAGGACCTGTTGCGGACGGCGGGCATCGAGAAGGTGAGCGGACCGGGGTTGGTGGCAAGCTGCCTCGGCGTCGGGGCCTTCACCACTGTCATCTTCTTCGCACTGACTCGGTCGTGGCCCATTTCGGCCTGCTTCGGCCTGTTCGGAGCCTGGCTGCCGATGGCCATCGTCCGGTGGCGGGCCAGGAAGCGCAAAGCCGTCCTGCGCCAGCTCTGGCCGGACGTCGTGGACCACCTGCGATCCGCCATCCGGGCGGGCCTCTCGCTGCCCGAGGCCCTTATCCAGCTCGGGGACAACGGCCCGCTGGAGCTGCGGCACGTGTTCCGCGATTTCGGTTCCGACTACCGCGCGGGCGGCCGGTTCGATCCCGCCCTGACCAGGTTGAAGGACCGCCTCGCCGACCCCGTGGCCGACAGAATCATCGAGGCGCTCCGGCTGACCCGCGAGGTGGGCGGCTCAGACCTTGGCCGGCTTCTGGGCACTCTTGCCGAATTCCTGCGGGAAAGTGCCCGGACCCGCAGCGAATTGGAGGCCCGGCAATCCTGGACCGTCAACGCCGCACGCCTTGCGGTGGCCGCGCCGTGGATCGTCCTGGTACTGCTGGCGAGCAGGCCGGAAGCCGTCGCGGCGTACAACACCGCGGTTGGAGCTGCCGTCCTGCTGGGCGGTCTCGCGGTGTCGCTCATCTCCTACGCCATCATGCTGCGCATCGGAGCGCTTCCCGACGATGAACGGGTCCTCCGTTGAGCGGGCTCCTTGCCGGCGCAGCCGTCTGTGGCGTGGTCCTCGGCGGCGGACTCTGGCTCGTACTCGTCCGGCTGCCGTTCATGCGGCCCACCGGCTTCGCCGAGCGCATCGGGCCGCAACTCAAGTCATACAACCTGCAATCGGGGCTACTGCGGCCGGCAGCCCGGAACGTGACCCCGTTCGGTCCGCTGGAACGCATTCTCCGGCCGGTGTTCCGGGATGCCATCGCCTCACTGGGCCGGATCAACCCCGGCACGTCGGCTTTGACCCGGCGCTTGGCCCGGGCAGGGAGCGCCACGTCGCCGGTCGATTTCCGGGCCGAGCAACTCTTGTGGAGTGCCGGCGGCTTTGTCCTGGCCGTCAGCTCGGCGGTGCTCTCAAGTGCCTCGGGACGGTTCAGCCCCACCGTTGCCGCGGTGGCCGTGCTGGGCAGCGCCGCCGGCGGTTATCTGCTTCGCGACTACGTGCTGTCCGTACGCATCAAGAGGCGCGAGTCCCGGATCCTGGCCGAGTTCCCCAGCATCGCCGAACTCATGGCGCTCGCCGTCAGTGCCGGCGAGAGCGCCACCGGTGCCCTGGACCGGGTGTGCCGCAGCGCCCGCGGCGAACTGTCAAAGGAGTTCAGCCGCGTTCTCGCCGAGACCAGGTCCGGAAAGCCCCTGGTGGAAGCCTTGCAGGAGTTCTCCTCGCGGACGGACCTGGGTCCGTTGATCAGGTTCGTGGACGGGATGATCGTGGCGGTCGAACGCGGGACGCCGCTCGCCGACGTCCTGAGGGCCCAGGCGCAGGACGTCAGGGACACCGCCAAGCGGGAGCTGATGGAGTCCGCCGGAAAGAAGGAAATCGGGATGATGGTGCCGCTCGTTTTTGGGGTGCTGCCGCTCACCGTCGTCTTTGCCGTCTTCCCGGGCCTGGCCGCCATCAGCCTCGGACTGTAGGAGGCAGGCGACTTCGATCAAGCTTGCTGCAGGAATCGGAACACAGCATGGAGAAGCTCCAACCACCAAGACATAGGGGACACAGTGAAACTCATCGGTATCCGCATGGCTTTAGCGGTCTTGACCCTGCATATGGTTCTTCGGCGCCCAGCCCGGCCCGGGCGGGCAACGCGGCCGGCCCACAACGGGGACACACCTGAACGCGGGGACGTGCCGGGCTGGGTGATGATCACCCTGATGTCGGCAGTCCTCGTCGCGGCACTGCTGGCGCTCGCCGGGCCGGCGCTGGAGGGATTGTTCAACCAGGCAATGGACAAGGTCGGACAGTAGCAGGTGGGCGTGCCCGGCAGAGCCCAGCTAGGCAGAGCCCAGCTAGGGAGAGCGCACCGCGGAGCCGCTGCGGACAGTGCCGCTGCGGACGGCGCAGGGGAACGGGGCGCGGCCGTGGTGGACTTCGTTCTGGTCGGCGGGCTCCTGACGCTGTTCTTCCTGGCCATCGTCCAGCTCACCCTGGTCCTCCACGTCCGGAACACCTTGATCGATGCGGCAGCTTCGGGCGCCCGGTACGGCACACTCGCGGACCGGGATTCCGGGGATGCCCGGGACCGTACGGCCCAGCTGATCAGCGTGGCGCTCAACCCGGAGTTCGCCAAGGACGTGACCACGAGCGAATCCACGTACCAAGGCGTCCGCACCCTGGAGGTGACCGTCCGTGCCCCACTTCCGGTGATCGGCCTGATCGGGCCACGGGAATTCCTGGAGGTGAAGGGACATGCGGCGATCCAGTCCTGACAACGACGCCGACCAGGGGAGCGCCGTGGTGGAATTCATCTTCCTGTCCCTACTGCTGATGGTGCCGCTCGTCTACTTCGTCATCACCGTCGGACAGATCCAAGGCGGCACTTTCGCGGTGGTCGGGGCTGCGGACCAGGCAGCCAAGGTCTTCGTCGCCCAGCCGGACGCGGCAAGCGGCCGGGCCGCCGCCGAGCAGGCTCTCCTGCTGGCGCTCGCCGACTACGGGCACGAGGCCGGCAACGCCAGCCTGGACACCAGCTGCCAGCCGGCGGACTGCATGGCCGCCGGCTCGGCCGTGACCGTCACAGTCCATCTGACCGTGCCGCTGCCGTTTGTCCCGTTCAGTGACGCCTTCCAGCTCAACGCGAGCAGGCTCAGCGCCTCGGCCACGCAGCTGGTCGGGCGCTTCCGGTGAGCCTCGGAAGCCGGGACGGCGGCCCGGACAGTACGGTGAGCCGCGGAAGCCGGGACGGCGGCCAGATGATCGTGCTGATCATCGGCTTCGTCCTGCTCGCCCTGCTCGTCGCGACCGTCGTCGTCGGGGTTTCCAGTGTCTACATCGAGCACAAGAAGCTGCTCTCGCTGGCCGACGGCGCCTCGGTGGCCGCGGCCGGAAGCTTCACCCTCGGACAGCTCGAGACGTCCGCGGGGACGCCCACGGCCACTCTCGACGGCGGCAGGGTCCGGGCCGCCGCCCTCGACTACCTGGAGCGCAACGGTGCATTCGACCGGTTCAGCGGGCTCGCCGTTGCCCCGGAAACCGGCAGCCCGGACGGTTCCACCGCCGTCGTGGCCTTGAGCGTCACCGTCCACCCGCCGGTGGTCAACTTCCTGGTCCCGGACGGCATCCGCGTCGAAGCGAGTTCCACGGCGCGCTCCCGCCTCTCGCGCTGAGCGGCTCCCGTCAGTCCCGTTGACCTATCAGTAGATGCTGCCATCCGGGGCCTTCAGTCAACCCAAAGTGATAGGGCCGGGAGGTGCAGGGCCCGGCCTGCACTGCCCGGCCTGCACTGCCCGGCCCGAACTGCCCGGCGGGTCAGGGGGCTAGGACACATAGCGTAGGGTTAAAAAACCATGGCTAACATTGATTTTCCAGCAGAAATCCGCGCACTGCGCGCCACCTACACCTCCATCGAAAATGTTTCGAATGTTGAGGCGCTGAAGGAAGACATCGCTGAACTGAGCGAGCGTGCGGGGGAGCCCAACCTCTGGGACGATCCCGCGGCCGCCCAGGTGATCACCTCGCGGCTCTCGCACCGCCAGTCCGAGCTGGCACGGCTGGATTCGCTCGTCTCGCGGATCGACGACCTCGAAGTCCTGGTCGAGCTGGGCCAGGACGAGGATGACGCCGCCTCCATGGGCGAAGCCGCCACCGAGCTGGAATCGATCCGGAAAGCCCTGAAGGACCTCGAAGTGGTCACGCTGCTGTCCGGCGAATTCGACGAGCGCGAAGCCGTGGTCACCATCCGCGCCGGCGCCGGCGGCGTGGACGCGGCCGACTTCGCCGAGATGCTTATGCGGATGTACCTGCGCTGGGCCGAACGCCACGGCTACCCGACCACCATCATGGACACCTCCTACGCCGAAGAAGCCGGGCTAAAATCCGCCACGTTCGAGGTCAAGGCGCCCTACGCCTACGGCACGCTGAGCGTCGAGGCCGGTACCCACCGCCTGGTCCGGATCAGCCCCTTCGACAATCAGGGCCGCCGGCAGACCTCGTTCGCCGCCGTCGAGGTCATCCCGCTGATTGAACAGACGGACTCAATCGACATCCCTGACAACGAAATCCGCGTCGACGTGTTCCGCTCCTCCGGCCCCGGCGGCCAGTCGGTCAACACCACCGACTCCGCCGTGCGCCTGACGCACATCCCCACCGGCACCGTCGTGTCCATGCAGAACGAGAAGTCGCAGCTGCAGAACCGTGCGGCCGCCCTCCGGGTGCTGCAGTCCCGCCTGCTGCTGCTCAAGAAGGAGCAGGAGGACGCCGAGAAGAAGGCGTTCGCCGGCGACGTGAAGGCCTCCTGGGGCGACCAGATGCGCTCCTACGTGCTCAATCCGTACCAGATGGTCAAGGACCTCCGCACCGAACACGAGGTGGGCAACACGTCCGCCGTGTTCGACGGCGAGATCGACGACTTCATCGATGCCGGCATCCGCTGGCGGACCGATAACCGGAACGCCGACAAGTAGGCCCGGGGCGCCTCTGCTGGGAGGTGCCTGACAATCGCGCGACACGCCCTGCCGTTCCGGCTGAACTGCAGTTCGCCGTGCGTATAGTCGAGAAGCCGGAGCTCTACTTCCCCCAAACGAAAGCCCGCGCACCGGCAGCAGAACAGGCCATGAGCCATGTCCTGCAGGGTACTTAGGGCCATGATCCGATTCGAAAATGTCACCAAGGTCTATGACCAGAAAGCGCGTCCTGCGCTGGATTCGATCAACCTTGAGATCGACCGTGGCGAATTTGCCTTCCTCGTCGGCGCCTCGGGCTCCGGCAAGTCGACGTTCCTCCGGCTGGTTCTCAAGGAGGACCGCGCCTCCTCCGGCGCTGTCTACGTTGCCGGCCAGAACGTCGCGAAGATCTCCAGCTGGCGCGTGCCCCGGCTGCGCCGCGGGATCGGCGTCGTGTTCCAGGACTTCCGCCTGCTCCCGCAGAAAACCGTGTTCGCCAACGTCGCCTTCGCCATGCAGGTGATCGGCAAGAGCCGCAGCGTCATCCGCGACACCGTGCCCGAGGTCCTCAAGACCGTCGGCCTGGAGGGCAAAGAGAACCGCCTGCCGCATGAACTTTCCGGCGGTGAGCAGCAGCGCGTTGCAATCGCGCGCGCCGTCGTCAACCGTCCTGGAATCCTGCTGGCCGACGAGCCGACCGGAAACCTGGACCCCACCACGTCGATGGGCATCATGGGCGTGCTGGACAAGATCAACCAGAACGGCACCACCGTCGTGATGGCAACACACGACGACGACATCGTCAACGAAATGCGCAAGCGCGTTGTCGAGCTCAAAAACGGCGTCGTGATCCGCGATGAAGCCAAGGCCCTGTACACCTCGATGATTCCGATCGTGGGGCAGTCACGCCGGCTGCGGGACGCAAGCGGCCGGGATCCCGAACCCGCCGCCACCACCCGCAGCGGCGCCCGCGCCGAAGCCCGTGCCGCAGGGGAGGGCCAGCTGTGAGGCTCGCGTTTGTCCTCGGTGAGATCGGCAGCGGCCTGCGCCGGAACCTGTCCATGGTGGTCTCCGTCATCCTGGTGACTTTTGTGTCCCTGACCTTCGTCGGCGCCGCCGGCATGCTGCAGCTGCAGATCAACCAGATGAAGGGCTACTGGTACGACAAAGTCCAGGTGGCCATCTTCCTGTGCAGTGACGGTTCGACGGCGGCCGGCTGCGCCACCGGCCCCGCGACGCCGGAGCAGCAAGAGAACCTGCAAGCCCTCCTGAAGTCGCCCGCGGTGGCCCAGTACGTCAACGACTTCCAGTTCGAATCCAAGGACGACGCCTACAAGCACTTCAAGGAACAGTTCTCCAACTCCCCGATTGTCGACTCGGTGACGCCGGACCAGCTACCGGCGTCCTTCCGGATCAACATGAAGGACCCGGAGAAGTACCAGATCATCAGCGAGACCTTTTCCTCGCAGGCCGGCGTGGAGACGGTGATCGACCAGCGCCAGCTGCTTGAGCGGCTGTTCTCCGCGATGAACGCCGCCTCGCTCGTGGCGGTCAGCATCGCCGGCGTCATGATCGTGTGCGCGATCCTGCTGATCGCGACCACCATCCGTCTGTCCGCGTTCAGCCGACGGCGGGAAACCGGAATCATGCGCCTTGTGGGCGCCTCGAAGATGGTCATCCAGCTGCCCTTCATCCTCGAGGGCGTGATTGCCGCCGTGATCGGCGCCGCGCTGGCCTCGGGCACGCTCTGGGCCGTGGCGCACTTCTTCCTCGGCGACTACCTGTCCAGGCAGTATCCTGACACCGCCTTCATTTCACCCGGGCAGACCCTGATCCTGGCCCCGGCCCTGATCGGGTTGGGCGTACTCCTGGCCGGAATTTCCTCACTGCTGACCCTCCGCCGTTACTTGCGGGTCTAGCGTGCACAATGAAAAAGGACTGCACATGACACCGAAGGATCGACGGGCCCGGCGGTCCGGCCAGGCCGGACCCCGCCTGGCCGGGAGCCGCAGCCGCATGATCAGTGCCGCCTTGGCACTGGTCCTCGCGGCCAGCCTCGGCGCGTCAACCCCGGTGGCATTCGCGGACGAGCTGGAAGACCAGCAGGCGGCGCTCCGGGAAGAGGCGGACCGTGTGCAGCATTCGCTCGAATTCGTGGATTCCCGCATCGCCCAGGCCGCGGGGGACCTGGTCCTCTACCAGGGCCAGCTTCCCGGCGCGCAGCAAGCACTGCTCGACGCCCAGGGCCGGGTAGCCGGCGCCGTCAAGGAGGTCGAGGCCCTGGCCGCACGGGTGGATCTCGCGCAGCAGAACAAGGCCCAGATCACGCAGCAGCTGGAGTCCGACAAGAAAAAGATCGCCGACACCAAGAAGCTGATCGGCCAGATCGCCACCCAGGCCTACAAGTCCGGTGGCGTGCCGTCCAACCTCTCACTGTTCTTCGGCTCGAACAACGGCAGCCTGACGGACACGATCGACCTCGCCGACCAGGCCATGCGCAGCCAGAACGCTGCGATGGAGAAGCTCACGCAGCAGAGCGCGACGAACACCAACGCGCAGGCCCGCCTCGAAGCGGTGGAAGCCGAAATCAAGGACCTCAAAGCCAAAGCCGACGCCGCGCTGGCCCGCGAAAAGGCGGCCCGCGACGAAGCCGAGGCCAAGAAGGCCCAGGTGGACAAGCTCATCGCGGACACCACGCGGCTCGACGCCGAACTGCAGGCCGCCAAGCCCGGCATCCAGAGCCAGATCGCCCAGGTCAAGGCCCAGCAGGACGCCGTCGCCGCCGAAATCGTCGAACGCGACCGGAAGCTGCGCGAGGCCTGGGAAGCCGAGCAGCGGCGCATCGCGGAGGCTGCCGCTGCCGCGGCACGGGCCCAGGGACAGGCTATCCGGCCGTACGTCCCGCCGGCCCAGGGACCGCCGTCGGCGTTCGGGCTGCGGAGCCCCTTCGACGGCGTCCGGATCACCTCCGGCTTCGGCTGGCGTGCGACGCCGCCGGGCACCATCGACTTCTACGGCCAGGGCGGCTACATGCATACCGGCATCGACTTCGGCGCCGCCTGCGGCACCCCGGTCTTTGCCCCGGCGGCGGGCACCATCGTCTCGGCCGGCTGGGCCAACGACGGCGGCGGCAACAACGTGAAGATCTCGCACGGTGTGGTCCAGGGCAACTCGCTGACAACGATTTTCTACCACAACAGCAGCGTGGTCGTATCCCGCGGGCAGCAGGTCAGCCAGGGCCAGCTGATCGCCTATTCCGGCACCACCGGAAACTCCACGGGCTGCCACTCGCACTTCGAGACCTGGCTCAACGGCCGTGCCGTTGATCCGATGAACCTGCTCTGACCCCGCTGCGGGGGCTTACGTCCCCGCGGCTGCCCTGCCGTAAACTGGAGGGACTCCGCGCCGTCCGGCCGGAGTCCTGTCCGTCGCCTCACGATCCAAGGAGTTCTACCGTGCCGAAAGAAAGTGGCCGTAAGGTAGTGGCCACCAACCGCAAGGCCCGGCATGACTACCTCATCCTCGACACCTACGAGGCCGGGATCGCGCTGATGGGCACCGAAGTGAAGTCCCTCCGTGAGGGCCACGCGTCCATGGTTGACGGCTTCTGCACCTTCTACAACGACGAGCTGTGGATGGAGGGCATCCACATTCCCGAGTACCACCAGGGGAGCTGGACCAACCACGCCGCCCGCCGCCGCCGGAAGCTGCTGCTGCACCGTGACGAGCTCACGAAGATCTCGCACAAGATCCGCGAGTCCGGCTTCACGATCGTCCCGCTCCAGCTGTACTTCGTGGACGGCCGGGCGAAGGTGGAAATCGGCGTCGCCCGCGGCAAGAAGGAATACGACAAGCGGCACACCCTGCGCGAGCAGCAGGACAAACGCGAAGCCCTTCGGGTGATGCGTGAACGGAACCGCCGCTAGCGGGAATCATTCTGCGGGGGCGTGCGTTATGCTTGATAGTCCGGGAAGGAAACGGGCGGAATCCGCGAAAGCGGTTCAGCTGCAGACCTGTCCGGTTTGATAAAAAAATACGGGGGATGATCGGTTTCGACGATGTTAGTCGCGACAGGTGAAGCGGGCCGAGGATGCAGAATTATCTCGTAAACGCTGTCTGCAAACCAATAAGTGCCGAATCAAAACGCACTGACTTCGCTCTCGCTGCCTAAGCAGTAAGACAGTCCGTCAGCCCGAGGTTGCTATTGCCCCGGATCCTGGCGTCATTTAGATAGCCACTGCTGTTTACCTCCGTCATCGGGGTGAACGGGACTCTTAGATGACTGGGCCCGGATCAGCCAGCTGTTTGCAGCGTGGCAGGGGCCGAGAAAATCCGACGCAAACTGCGCCCGGAGAAGCCCTGACAACACGACATCGGACGGGGGTTCAATTCCCCCCATCTCCACCTGGGAGCCCCGGCAACGGTGCTCCACCCCGTATGGGCGCGCAAGTGCTCACATCAGCCAAAAGGCCGGAAGCTCTGCTTCCGGCCTTTTGTCATTCCTGGGCCAATCGGTCAGCGATCCCGCAGCCGGCCAGCATTGACCGGCGCCTTGCATCAGCGCTTCTTGATATGGGCCACCGGGTCGGCATGGGAGTCCGCGACGTTCTTGGTCTTCTTCTCGGCCCGTTTTTCCTTGATCGTCTTGACCGGCTTCTTGGCCTGGTTCTGGTGTGGGGTTTTGTCAGGCATTGCGCCCTCCTAAGGCGGAAGGGCCGGAATGGCCCCGTGTTCTTAAATTACGCCTCCGGCACCGCGACGTCCACGATGCCGACGAAGCGGCTGCCCACACCCTCATACTCGCTGCGGACCAGCCCGGCGCCGACGCCGGGAACCTCATAGGGTGCGTGGTGGGCGCAGATGACGTACGTGAATTCCGGCCACCACTTCTTCGGCCGGGCGGCTTCGGAGAATCCGCAGACCGCGCAGGTCAGCTGGACCCACACCGGCCGTTTGCCCGTCCGGTTCGCCTTCGACTGGACCAGCCACTGCGGCGGGTTGTCCAGGAGCTCGCCGAGCTCGGCGTCGGACAGGCGGGAGGGAATGCCGTGACGGTGCGCCATCTCCAGCGGAATATCGAGGATCTGGGCTGCTTCACGTCGGGTAACCATCCCTCAACGATACGGGACCCGGGAGGACCCGCAGCGCGGTGTCAGGCTCGTCACAAGGCCCTGGAACCCGCCGCCGGCGCCCTAGGCGGCCAGTGCGAGGCCCGCGGCAGCGGCGGCAAGGCCGAACAGCAGATTGACGGCCAGATTGAGCGCGGCGGCCCGGTAGCGCGTCTCGCTGACGAGCCGCACCGTGGCCGTGGTCCAGGAACTGAAGGTGGTCAGGCCTCCGGCAAGTCCGGTCGCCAGCCCGGCCTGCCATTCTGGTCCCAGACCGAGTTTGTCCGTCACGCCGATGGACATTCCGATGATGAAGGACCCGACGACGTTCACGGTCAGGGTCGCCAACGGCCAGTGCGGATGCGGACCGGGACGGTGAGCGAACCACGAGTCGGCGGCGAACCGCAGCAGGGTGCCCGCCACCCCGAAGGCGCCGACCAGCAAGGCGGTGATCATGCTGCCCTGCCGCCCAGGTCGGCCAACTTCTTGCCGGTTTTCCAGCCGGCGGCGGCGGCTCCGAGCCCGAGCACCAGGGAGAGCGCGAGGTAGGCCAGCCACGTCGAGTGGAAGCCCGCGCGGAACTGCTGGTCCACCGCATATACCACCACGGAGAAGGTGGTGAAGGACCCGAGCAGTCCGGGGCCCAGCCCGGCCCGGAGCCAGAAGGCTGTGCGCGGCCGGGCGATCCAGAGGGTGGTGAGGGTGGCGAGGACAAAGCTGCCGGCCACGTTGATCACCAGTGTTGTCCACGGCAGGGCGTCAGCCGCCTCCGGAAAGACAAGGCCCGCCACGAAGCGCAGCTCTGTTCCGACCAGCCCGCCGGCGGCAACGGCCGCCCACACCCGCCAGCCCGGCAGTCCGGGGCGTTCTTCCGCCCGGGCCTCCGCCAGCGTGCCGGGCACTCAGCGCCCTTCGACGCTGCAGCCGGCGTGGGCCGCCTCGCTGTGGACCCAGAGCGAGGACGTGACCTCCTCGGCGAGGTCGACGTCGCGGACGCCGCCGCCGGTACTGACCCGAACGACGAGGGCACCGCCGAAGGGCCGCCGGCCGATGACCTCGACGGCGGCGTCCAGTTCGATCTCCTCCGCGGCGAGGTAGCGCAGGAGCTCCGGGTTTTCGTCGCTGATCCGGGTGATCCGGCCGGTGTGGCCGTCATCGAGTTCGCCCATCCGGTGGGCCTCGGGCATCAAAACTGTGCCGTCGGCGGCCGGGATCGGATCGCCGTGCGGATCCCGCGAGGGGTTCCCGAGCTTCGCCGCCATCCGCTCGATGAACGTGTCCGAGACGGCGTGCTCGAGCAGTTCGGCTTCGTCGTGGACCTCGTCCCAGCGGTAGCCGAGCTCGTGGACGAGGAAGGTCTCGATCAGCCGGTGGCGCCGGACCATCAGCAGAGCCAGCCGGACGCCGTCGGCCGTCAGGGTGATCGCGCTGTACGGCTGGTGGTCGACAAGGCCCTGGTCCTTGAGTTTGCGGACCATCTCGGAGACCGAGGAGTTGGCGACGCCGAGCCGCTGGGCCAGCTGCGTGGAGGTAATGGGCTTGTCCTGCCACTCCGTGAAGGAGTAGATGACCTTGACGTAGTCCTCGATGGAGGAGGATGGCGG
This sequence comes from Arthrobacter sp. UYCu712, assembly GCF_040547005.1. NCBI lineage: Bacteria > Bacillati > Actinomycetota > Actinomycetes > Micrococcales > Micrococcaceae > Arthrobacter > Arthrobacter sp. UYCu712. The sequence goes on along the minus strand of NZ_JBEPOZ010000006.1, from coordinate 194,727 downwards.
GCTGGTCTTCACAGCCACTAGCCTACCGTCAGGCAGCCCCGGAGAAGGTGAGCCACAGCAGCATCAGGTTCAAGGCGACCACCAGGACCACGCTGATGATGGCGGCCACCCGGAGCGGGATGCCGTCGGCGAAACGGCCCATCAGCGCCTTGTTGCTGGTCAGGACCACCAGCGGCACCAGGACGAACGGGATGCCGAAGCTCAGCACCACCTGGCTCAGGACGAGGCCCCAGGTGGGGTCGAAGCCCACGGACAGGAGCACGACGGCGGGAATCAGCGTGATGACGCGGCGCGTCATCAACGGGATCCGGATCTTGAGCAGGCCCTGCATGATGGTTCCGCCGGCGTAGCAGCCCACCGAGGTGGAGGCGAGTCCGGAAGCGAGCAGGCCGACGGCGAAAATGACGCCGATGACCGGCCCGAGGTTGGCCGTGATGGCGGCGTGCGCGCCCTCGATGGTGTCCGTCCCCTCTTCTCCGCCCAGCGTCGACGCCGCCAGCAGCAGCATGCCGATGTTCACGATGCCGGCGATGGCGAGGGCCGCCACAACGTCCCACCGGGTGGCCTTGACGAGGCGGGCCATGGCCGGCGCCGGAACATGCACGTGCGGATTCGGCCGGTGCCGGTCCCGGGAGAGCGCGGAATGGACGTAGATGGCGTGCGGCATCACGGTGGCGCCCAGCATGCTGGCAGCCAGCAGGACCGTGTCCGGACCCTGGAAGCCCGGCACCAGCCCGGCAAGGACGCCGCCGGGGCTGGGCGGGTTGATGAAGAGGCCGGCCAGGAATCCGATGGCGATGATGCCCAGCAGGAAGATGATCACGAATTCGAAGGGCCGCTGCCGGTTTCTGGCCTGGACCGCCAGCAGCCCCATCGACACGCCGCCGACGATCAGTGCGCCGAGGGGCAGGGGCAGCCCGAAGAGCAGGTACAGGGCGATCGCCCCGCCCACGACTTCCGCGAGGTCGGTGGCCGCGGCCACGATTTCGGCCTGGACCCAGAAGGCGCGCCGCCAGAACGGCTTGAGCCGCTCGCCAAGAATCTCCGGCAGGCTTTTGCCGGTCACGATGCCCAGCTTCGCGGACTGGTACTGGACCAGCACGGCCATGACGTTGGCGGCGACGAGGACCCAGACCAGGAGGTAGCCGTACTGTGCCCCGGCCGTGAGGTTGGCGGCGACATTTCCCGGGTCGACGTAGGCAATGGAGGCCACGAAGGCGGGGCCCAGCAGTCCGAGGAGTGCCCTGCGCGCACCAGGCTTCCGCCGGGCCGGTGCTCCCGGCGGCGGGGGCTGGTGCCCGGTTACTTCCAGCACTGCGGCTCCCAAGGTTCGGGGCGTCAACGTTGACGCGGCGGTTGGTACCGGAGGATGGTGCGGACCGGTCCCAAAGTTTCGAGTGCCTGCAGCTCAATGTTAGGCATACCGAAACAATAAGCCCCGGCGGGCGTCGACTGCAATGCGGCCGGGATGAGGCCGGGAGCCGCCTGCGTCAGGTCCGGACGGCCCGCCAGGTCTGGGTCAGGTAGGGGAACGCAAGGACGTCGCCGGGGCCGTGGCCGAGGTGGTCGTTCAGGTACCAGGCGAGGTTGGCCAGCACCTTGGCCCGGGTCGCCTCGCCGGCGGCCAGGTAGTAGCTGCGGGATTTTGCCAGGTCGATGATGTCCACGGTGCGCATGGCATCATCCCAGCGGGTCAGGTGGCTTTCGAGGCCCGTGAACTCCGGTCCCAGCGGCGGTTTGAAGTGCGGCTTGTGGACATCGCCGGCGTGCATGATCCGGGAGAGCCGGTGCACCCACGGGACGGAGGTGTCCATCTGGTTCCAGATCAGCCCCAGCACGCCGCCGGGGCGGAGGATCCTGGCGATCTCGGTGCTGGCACGGAGCGGATCGCACCAGTGCCAGGCCTGGGCGACCGTGACGAGGTCGAAGGCCTCCGGAGCCAGCCCGGTGTCTTCGGCGGTGCCCTCGACGGCGGCCACTCCGGGCAGTGCCTGCCGCAGCTGTGCCAGCATGTCGGAGGAAGGGTCGACGGCGACGGTGTGCAGCCCGCGTTCGACCAGCAGGGCCGTGAATTTTCCCGTTCCGGCGCCGATGTCCGCCGCGTCCCGCGCGCCGGCGGGGATCAGCCAGTCGGCCGATTCGCCGGGGTATCCCGGGCGGACCCGCTCGTAGTGGGCTCCACCGTCCTGGAAGCTCTGCCCGAGCTCCTGCCGGCGTTCGTGGTGAAGTTTGGGGCCGCCGCGTGCCACGTGCGATCTCCTTCGGGCAGGTCTGATGGGTACCTTCCGAATTTACCGCACGCGACCGCTGCGCACGCGCCAGTGGTTCGGGCGCCTACTCCACCACGGTGCACGGCGCGGCGCCGGCGGTGCCGGGGGTGTTCGGCGCCCAGTGCGGGTAGCTGCGGGTGTCGTTGGACGGCACCCAGCGGCCGGCATCCACCACGTAGTCCCAGCCGAGGCCGGCCTGCCGCAGTTCCTGGATCCCGGCGAGCAGCCGCTGCGCGTCTTCGAGCCGTGAGCCGAGACCGAAGCTGGCCCGCAGCGAACCGGACGGGAGGCCGAGCCGCTTGAGCAGCGGATGGGCGCAGAACCGGCCGTCGCGCAGGCCGATGCCGTGTTCGGCGGAAAGATACGCGGCCACCAGGCCGGCGTCGTAGCCTTCCACGGAGAAATTGACGACGCCGATCGTGCCGGCGCCCTGCCCGTGGTCTTCGGGGTCCGTGTCCGAGAAGATCTGGTGCACGGTCACGCCGTCGATCCGGCGGAGTCCCTCAACCAGGAAGGACCGGATGGCGTCCTCGTGGGCGTGCCACCGCGTCCGGTCAAGGGCCGCTATCACCTGGGTGGCCCGGGCCAGCGTGGCGGCACCCAGGACATTGGGGGAGCCGCCCTCGTGCCGGGCCGGACCGGTGGTCCAGCTGACCGTGTCGAGCCTGGCGTCGCTGACCGCTCCGCCGCCGGCGAGGTGCGGGGTTCCGGCGTCGAGCCAGTCCGGGCGGCCCACCAGCACGCCGGACCCGAACGGTGCGTAGAGCTTGTGGCCCGAGAAAGCGAGGTAGTCGATGCCGTCCGCGGCCACGTTGATGCGCCGGTGCGGGGCAAGCTGCGCGGCGTCGACGACGATCCGGGCGCCGTATTCGTGGGCGAGGGCGGCGAGGGCGCGGACCGGCAGGATCTCGCCCGTGACGTTCGAGGCGCCGGTGACGGCCAGGAGGCTGACGCCGCCGAGCGCGAGCTGTTCGCGGAGCTTCCCGAGGGTCTCCGCCAGGGTGGGAGCGGCGACGACGCTGCGGTGCGGTACGGACTGCCACGGCAGCAGGTTGGCGTGGTGCTCGATGTCGAGGTAGAGGACCTCGCCGGTGTGGCGGCCGTCCGCGACGGGCAGGCAGCCGGCCAGCAGGTTCAGCGAATCGGTGGTGTTGCGGGTGAAGATCACCGAGTCGTCCGGGCGTCCGCCGACAAACTCGCGCACAATGTCGCGGGCGTTTTCGTAGACGGAGGTGCTGATCTGGGAGGCGTACCCGGCGCCGCGGTGGACGCTCGCGTAGAACGGCAGGATCTCGTTCAGGTAGGCCGACACCACGGACAGGGCGGGCGCGGACGCTCCGTAGTCCAGGTTCGCGTAGCGGACGTGTCCGCCCTGGATCAGCGGGGCCTGGATCTCCGCGCCGGTGACGGCGGCGAACGGCCGGCCGGCGACGGCGAAACGGTCGGGCAGCGCCGTCGCGGACGGGGAGTGGGTGGCGGGAATGGTGGCAGTCGTCATGGGACCTCGCTTGAAAAAGGACCCCACGCACCGGGGATCCGCGCTTGCCGGGTCCAGTCAGGACCGGCCAGGTCGTCACCCGGGGCACCCCACCGCGAATGGAGGGTTGCCGGCCAGCAAACCGGGGTTTAGCGCTGGCACTCGTGACCTGCTTCGAGCCTAGGACATCCCTGCTGCCGCGGAAAAGGCGGGGGCCAATATGAAGCGTAATGTTACGCGCCGCCGGGAAAGGCCGGATTGGGCGAAGAAAAGACGCCGGCGGCCCCGAATCTGGGGGCCGCCGGCGTCATTAATTCGTGCGAAGGCTGCTTAGAGCAGGTCGTCCAGTCCCGGGTTGAGGCGCTTGAGGACCTCGGAGTGCAGGATCGAGTTGGTGGCGAGGGCGTTGCCGCCGAAGGGCCCGTCCTCGCCTTCGAGGGACGTGAAACGGCCGCCGGCTTCGGTGACGATCGGGACCAGGGCCGCCATGTCGTAGAGGTTCAGTTCGGGTTCGCAGGCGATGTCGACGGCGCCCTCCGCCACGAGGCAGTAGGACCAGAAGTCGCCGTAGGCGCGGGTCCGCCAGACCTCCTCCGTCAGGCCGAGGAACTCGTCAAGGTTTCCGCGTTCCTTCCAGCCGCCCAGGCTCGAGTAGGACAGCGAGGCGTCCGAAAGCTGGGACACGTTGGAGACCCGCAGCCGGGTCGCGGCGGCGAGCGAGCGTCCCATGTAGGCGCCGGCGCCCTTGGCCGCCCACCAGCGCTTGCCCAGGGCCGGGGCGCTGACGACGCCGACGACGGGCTCTCCCTCGTCGACGAGGGCGATCAGGGTGGCCCAGACGGGGACGCCGCGGACGAAGTTCTTGGTCCCGTCGATCGGGTCGATGATCCAGCGCCGCGACCCGTGGCCGGAGCTGCCGAATTCCTCGCCGAGGACGGCGTCGCGTGGGCGGGAGCGGGACAGCTGGCCGCGGATCGCTTCCTCGGCGGACTTGTCGGCGTCGGTGACCGGCGTCAGGTCAGGCTTCGTTTCGATCCGAAGATCGAGCGCCTTGAAGCGGCTCATGGTCTGGGAATCGACGGAATCTGCCAGTACATGGGCAAGGCGCAGGTCATCGTTGTAGCTCGAAGCGGGTTGACTCATGGTTCCAAACTACCGCCAAAGCGGGCCGCCCGCCGGGAGGCCACGGCCCCGGGACACCGCGGGGCGGCCCCGGCGTGCACCGCGCCGGGCCTACGAAACGGTGCCGAGTTCCTTGACGTCCTGCGCTTCCATCCGCGGGTCCGTGCCGAGGAGGCGGCGCAGCGACGTGAGCCGGGCCGGGCCGGACGGTCCCGCGTGGCCTGCCGCGACCCAGGCATCGACGCCGCAGTTGACGGCGCTCGTGTCGTGCTTGCAGCCCCGTTCGCAGTTGTCCGTGCCGGGTTCCAGGTCCGGGAAGGAACGCAGGATCCGGTCCGGATCCACGTGGGCCAGGCCGAAGGACCGGATGCCCGGGGTGTCGATGATCCAGCTGCCGGCGGGCGCATCGTTGACCTTGAGCGCCAGTGCCGAGGACGAGGTGTGCCGGCCGCGGCCGGTGACCGCGTTGACGCCGCCGGTGGCGCGCTCGGCGCCGGTGAGGGCGTTGACCATGGTGGACTTGCCGACGCCGGAGTGGCCGAGCATGACCGTGACCTTGCCGTCGAGGTAGTCGCGCAGCTGTGACACCGCGTCCTTGTCCAGCCGGGCGGACAGCCCGTCGTCCGAGCGGGCGTCGATGCCGGAGGCGGCCGAGTCCGCCGTTTTGCTGATGATGACCGGGAAATCCAGGTGCTGGTAGTTGGAGAGCAGCTCGGCGGGATCCTTGACGTCGGCTTTCGTGACGAGGAGCAGGGGAGCGATGCCGGCGTCGTAGGCGGCCACGAGGGCGCGGTCGATGAACCCGGTCCGCGGCTCCGGGTTGGCGGCAGCCACCACGATCACGAGCTGGTCCGCGTTCGCGACGACGGCGCGCTCGATCGGATCGGTGTCGTCGGCGCTGCGCCGCAGGAGTGTGTTGCGGTCCTGGATCTTCACGAGCCGGGCAAGGGTGTCCGGTTCGCCGGTGACGTCGCCGACGAGCGAGACGAAGTCGCCGGCCACCACGGGGTTGCGGCGCAGTTCCCGGGCGCGGGCGGCGATGATCTTGCGTTCCTCCCCGGTGCCCTCGCCTACTACGGCGGTGTAGCGTCCGCGGTCGACGGTGATGATCCGGCCGGTGACGGCGTCGTCATAGCTGGGACGGTCCTTGGTGCGCGGCCGTGTGCCCTTTTTGTTGGGCCGGATCCGGACATCCGATTCGTCCCAGGAGTCAGTGCTGCGGGCCACGGGTGGCGTCCTTTGTGTCTGCGGGGGCCGCGGCGGTTTCTCCGGTGCTGCCTTGGGCCAGCATCGCTTCCCACAGCAGGGGGAAATCCGGCATGGTCTTGGCCGTGGCCGCGATGTCCTCGACCTCGATGCCAGGCACTGCAAGGCCCAGGATGGCCCCTGCCGTGGCCATGCGGTGGTCCGCATAGCTGTGGACGACGCCGGCATGGAGCGCAGCGGGCCGGATGATCAGGCCGTCACTGGTTTCCTCGGCGTCGCCGCCCAGGCGGTTGATCTCGGCCACGAGTGCGGCCAGCCGGTCCGTTTCGTGTCCCCGGAGGTGGGCGATGCCGCTGAGGCGCGACGGTCCCGTGGCGAGGGCGCAGAGCGCCGCGACGGTCGGGGCGAGCTCGCTGGTTTCATCGAAGTCGCCGCCGGTGATCTCCGGGCCGCCGGCCACTGTCAACGTGCCGCCCTCGAGGGTGACGGTGGCGCCCATGGTGGTGAGGATGTTCCGCCAGAGGTCTCCCACCTGGGTGGTCGCGTCGGGCCAGCCCGGGATCCGGACGGTGCCGCGGGTCGCCAGGGCGGCGGCGAGGAACGGTCCTGCGTTGGAGAGGTCCTGCTCGATGTGGTGGTCGAAGGCGCGGATGGGGCCGGGGGAGACGATCCAGTGGTTCGGGACGGAATCGTCCACGGCGACACCGACTCCCCGCAGCACGGCGACCGTCATGCCGATGTGGTCCAGGCTGGGGACGGGCTTGCCTACGTGTTCAAGGTGCAGACCCTCGGTGAAGCGGGCACCGGCGAGCAGCAGGGCGGAGACGAACTGCGAGGAGGCGCTGGCGTCGATGACGAGGTGCCCGCCGCGGACTTCGCCTGTGCCCTGGACGGTGAACGGCAGGGACGACGCCGGTCCGCCGTCGGGCGCGCTGACGTCGACGCCGAGCCCGCTGAGGGCGCCGATGATGGCGCCCATCGGGCGGTTGCGGGCGTGCGGGTCGCCGTCGAACAGGCTCTCGCCGTGGCGGAGCGCCGCGACCGGCGGGACGAAGCGCATGACAGTGCCCGCGAGTCCGCAGTCGATGCCGGTCCGGTCCGTGGAGGCCTCAAGGCTGATCGGCGTGATTTCCAGGTCGGGGCCGAAGGCGCCGTCCCCCGGAATCTCCGTGATGGTGGCTCCGAGCTGGCGGAGCGCCTCGATCATCAGCGCCGAGTCCCGCGAATGCAGGGGGGCGCGCAACCGCGAGGGGCCGTCGGCCAGGGCGGCCAGCACGAGGTATCGGTTGGTCAGGGACTTGGACCCCGGAACGGTGACCGTCGCGTCGACGGGCCGCGCGGCAAACGGTGCCCGCCAGTGCGGCGCCCCGGCTGCCGGGACGGGCGTGGTTGCTGCTGTGGGGGTGGCGCCTGTCATTGCCTTCTTATGCTCCGACGGTGTGGTCTACGGCCTTGCGGACGGCCTTGTCGGCCTTCTTGAGCTGCTTGCCGCTGGTCTTCTTGACGTCGGCGGCGAGGTGGCCGGCGTTCCTGCGGGCGTCAGCGGCGAGGTGCTCCGCGCGCCAGGCGAGGCTGGGCTTTCCGTTGGTGTCGACGGAGGCCAGCAGGACGCCGCCGGTCAGCGAGACGTTCTTCAACAGCTGCTTCCGCCGGGCGTCGCGGCCCGCCTTGGAGGTGATGTCCGCACTACGCCATTCCACGTAGCCGTTCAATGCCGAGATGACGGCCAGCACGGTGGCGGCCAGGCGCGAGGACTTGCCCAGCGCGAGGCACACGCCGGCGCCGACCTGGGTGCCGCCGATGACGCGGGCAAGCACTTTCTCGTTGGTCTGGAAGGGCAGCGATTCGGCCGCGCGGCGCAAGAGAGGAGACAACTGTGCCGCAGTGTCATCCGCATTCTTCAACTTGTCCATGCCTGCGAGGACGAAACTGGAGGCGAGCATGGGCCGGGCAAGAAAACGGACAAAGGACATGAATTTCCTCCTGGATGGACGAACCGCGGAACCGAAGCGGGAGAACCGGTTCTAGTCTTGCACTTTTGCGGAATATTTGCCTGTTGTGTGTGGTTGTCAATTGCAGGTTCCGGCCGCTTGCAGTGGCTGGATCAGGAGTCCGTTCGGCCCCGGGTTGCGGGCCGGAACACAGCGGTCCAAGAACACGGCAGTGCAAGAAGCAGTGGCGTTGTGGCGCGCGGCCGCGACGGCAGGGAGGCGGAAATTTGTTGTTGGTGAAGTCAAGCAAGGAGTGGGAGACAGAGCTGGAGACCGGGCCCGGGAATCCCTGGACCACGGCCCGTCCGGTGCGCCGGGTTGAGGACCTGGGCACAGTTTCGGCTGCCCGCCGGAAGGTGACAGTAGACTTGAAGGCAATGAGCACCATGGATCCGGCCGTTGCGGCCACGCACGAGGTTGCCGGAAACGACGCCAAGCCCAGCAAGACCCCCGCTGCCAGCCCTGCCGGCGCATCGCCCGATCCTGCGCAGGAGACGGTGGTGGACGGGAAACCGCTGGACACCTCGACCGAAACCGCTGAAGAGCGGCGGGTCCGTTTTGAGCGCGACGCGATGCAGTACGTCGACCAGTTGTATTCCGCGGCCATGCGGATGGCCCGTAACCCTGCAGATGCAGAGGACCTGGTCCAGGAGGCATACACAAAGGCGTTCTCGGCCTTCCACCAGTACAAGCCGGGCACCAACCTCAAGGCGTGGCTGTACCGCATCCTCACCAACACGTACATCAACCTGTACCGCAAGCGGCAACGTGAGCCGTTGCAGTCGAATTCGGACACCATCGAGGACTGGCAGCTGGCACGCGCCGAGTCGCACACCTCCTCGGGGCTGAGGTCGGCCGAGGCCGAAGCCCTGGACCACCTGCCGGATTCGGACGTGAAGCGTGCCCTGCAGGCCATCCCCGAAGAGTTCCGGCTGGCCGTCTACTTCGCCGATGTCGAGGGCTTCGCGTACAAGGAAATTTCGGACATCATGAACACCCCGATCGGGACCGTCATGTCCCGGCTGCACCGGGGCCGGAAGATGCTGCGGGACATGCTCGCCGACTACGCCGCCGAGCGTGGATTCAAGGCCGCCACCGAGTCAACTGCCGCGGCCGGAAGCAACAAACAGGAGAACAGGAAATGAGCGACTGCCAGGGACTGGGCGATTGCGACGACGCCCGGATGCAACGCATCTACGAGTATCTGGATGGCGCGCTGACGCGCGATGACATCGCTGAGATCAAGGACCATCTGGACGGGTGTCCGGAGTGCTTCGAGCAGTACGACCTCGAATGCGTCATCCGCGTGATGGTGAAGCGTTCGTGCACGGAAGCTGCCCCCGAGAACCTCAAGAACTCGATTCTCGACAGGATCCATTTGATCCGCACGGTTGAAGCCTGAGTCCTCGGCGGCCAGGCTGACAAAGTGAATGACCCCGGGAACCGTGAGGTTTCCGGGGTCATTCAGTTAAAGCTGTCATTCCAAGCTTTTGCTTAGGCGTTGGGGCGCTTGCCGTGGTTCGCGCCGCCACGCTTACGGTCACGACGTTTACGTGCACGCTTGCTCATAGCTGGCCTCCTTAATATTGGTACTCAAAAGAGCTGCCCTCAAGTCTCCCACATTGGGGCACCTGCCGCGAACCGGGCGGCCGGGCGGCGTCTCACGGCTCAAACGAGCTGCGGATGGAGATCCGGGCCTGGTCAAGCACGGTCCTGACCGTCTCCAGGGTGACCGGCGTGACGGGGTGACGGCTGCCGTGGCGGCGCAGTTCAACGCGGATATCATCGCGGAAGGCCTGGACCAGCATTTCGGCTTCCCGCAGCCGGCGGTCGCCCTCCTGGGAGAAGTGGGGACCTGTCGCGGCCCCGGCCGGTGATCCCGCCGTGCGGGCGGCGGACCGTGCGGCCTCGGCCGTCGCGGCGAGGTCCGCCCGGAGTCCCTGCATGTTGATGCGGATGTCCTGGCGCAGGTTGTCGGCGAGCCTGCGGACCGAGGCGGAGATGTCGTTCTCCACGCCGGCGAGCTCATCCCGGCGGCTGTCGAGCTCGACCAGGCCGGCAGGGGTGATGCTGTAGTTGGTCCGGCGGCCTTCCGTCTGCGTGGCCACGAGCCCCTCCTCCTCGAGCTTGCCCAGCCGGGGATAGATGGTCCCGGCGCTGGGGGAGTAGGTGCCGCCGAAGCGGTCGCTGAGGGCCTTGATGAGCTCGTAGCCGTGCTTGGGCCCGGTCTCAAGCAGCGCCAGCAGGTACAGCCGCAGTGCGCCGTGGGCGAAGACGGGAGGCATCAGAGTCCCGCTCCGGTGTCCGCGGTCCCGTGGAAGATCGACGTCTTTCCGGAGACTGAGTTGGTCCGGACCAGCATGAGCTGGGCGTCGGGGCCGGCGATCGTCTGGACGGTGCCGCCGGGCTGCGTGTACGTCAGGTCGTCAATGACGACGGCGCCGCTGGCGGACTTCGCGACGATATCGACGCCGACGTCGTGCGGCAGCCGGATGGTGACGTCCCCCGAGACGGAGTTGGCGCCGAAGTCGTGGGTGAAGCCGTGCAGGTCGAAGCTCAGGTCGCCACTGACGGTGTTGGCGCGGATGTTGCTGAACTCGCCGGAGGCCGTGACTTCTCCCGAGACGCTCTTGGCGGTCAGCACGCCGTGGTGGTTGCGGGCGATCACCTCGCCGCTGACCGTCTTGACGGACAGTTCCCCGGAGGTACCGTCGGCGAGGACGGAGCCGGAGACCGTGTTGAGGCGCATATGGCCACTGAGGCCGGACACCATGCCGTCACCGCTGACGGTGCCCGCCTCGACCTCGACGCCGGCCGGGAGGGCGATGCTGATGACCACCGAATTGCTGCTGCTGTTGTTGACGGTGTCCATGAGGTTCTTGAACCAGCCCTGCGCGCCGTGCAGCTGGTGGCGCACTTCGAGCCGGCCGTTCACCAGCGTGACGGCCAGCGGGTCTCCGGAGATTTCGGAGACCTCGATCCGGGCGACGTCCTCGTCATGGGTGACGATGTCGAAGCGGCCGCGCACGATGCCGAGCTTGAGCGAGCGGACGCCGTCGACGTCGATGGTCTGCGGGCCGGTAACGGTCCAGGTGTTCTCTTCCATGGTTCCTCCGGGATGGATCCTGCGCCTTATTTGCGATGCATCCTGACGATATATCGCGACTATGAAGTCACGATATATCGCCTATTGATCGCGGTCAAGATATATCGCAAGATTGGCCGGCGGGCGTGCGCGGGAAACCCGGGGTTGGGCTGCTGCCTACTCGGGCACGTCCATGCCCAGCCACTGGAACCAGCCGCGGTGCAGCACGAGCCACGCCATCAGGCCGTAGCCCGCCTGGCCCGGGGTGCCGCCGTTGGCCGCCAGGTCCTGGCGCCACTGCTCGTGGTTCAACAGCGGCGAGAACGTGTCCACATACAGGTGCTTGCGGCGTGTGGTGACGTCGGCAAAGGCGGTGTTGAGATCGCCCAGCCGGCGGTTCTGCGTGGGGTCGAGCGTGGGCGGCGGCCCCACAACGAAGACTTCGATCTTGTTCTGTGAGGCGGAATCGAGGATGTTGGCCAGGTTCAGCCGGCTGCGGGCCGTGGAGAGCCCGAACTCGATGTCGCGGCCCGAGAGCCCGATCACCAGGCGGTTCTCGTGGTGGACGCTGAAGCGGCGCCCGGCCTCCTCGAGCCAGCGCGCGGCCAACCCCTCCGTGCCTTCCTGCGGGCAGGGCAGGGAATAGCTCTCCACAGCCATGCCGTCCTGCGGAGTGCGGGCCAGCACCCGGCCCAGCCAGCCCAGCGCGCGGGGATCACCGAGCCCGGCCAGCAGCTCATCGCCAACGGCTGCGATCCGCAGCTTTCGATCTTCCACGACTACCTCTTCAGTCCAAAGCGCCGATTGCGCCGCCCAGGGGGACGGCGTCAGTCAGGCACAGACGGTTAAACTAAGCTGCCCGGCCGGAGTTGCGTGTTTCCATCTCCGGCCGGGCAGCAAGGACCTTACTTGCGTGCGAATGCCTGCTTGAGCAGGGCATCCTGCTCGGCCGCGTGGCGCTTCATCGATCCTGCGGCCGTGGAGGCCGAGGCAGGACGGGAGACGAGGCGGACGTGGCGGTCGAGGGCGCCTGGCAGGTTGAGCCCGATGAACGGCCACGGGCCCTGGTTGGCAGGTTCATCCTGCGCCCAGACGACTTCGGCGTTCGGGTACTTGGCCAGTTCCGCGGCGATCTCGGCGGCGGGCAGCGGGTAGAGCTGCTCGACCCGGACGATCGCCGTCGTCTTGTCCTCGGTCTTCTGCCGGGTGGACAGGAGATCGTAGTACAGGCGGCCGGAGACGAGCAGGACGCGCTCGACGGCATCCGCCTGCAGCTGCTCGTGCTCGGGGATGACGGTCTGGAAGGTACCCGTGGTGAAGTCCTCCACGGACGAGGCGGCGGCCTTAAGGCGTAGCAGCTGCTTCGGCGTGAAGATGATGAGCGGCTTGCGCGGCCGGCTGTACGCCTGGCGGCGCAACAGGTGGAAGTGCGAGGCCGACGTCGTGGGGTTGGCCACGATCATGTTCTCCTCGGCGCACATCAGCAGGAAGCGTTCGATCCGGGCCGAGGAGTGGTCCGGTCCCTGGCCCTCGTAGCCGTGCGGCAGCATCAGCACGAGCGAGGACCGCTGGCCCCACTTCTGCTCGGCCGAGGAGATGAACTCGTCGATGATGGTCTGGGCGCCGTTGACGAAGTCGCCGAACTGGGCTTCCCAGAGCACGAGGGCGTCCGGGCGTTCCACCGAGTAGCCGTACTCGAAGCCCATCGCGGCGTATTCCGAAAGCAGGGAGTCGTAGATCCACAGCTTCGCCTGGTCTTCGGTGAGGTGGGCCAGGGGGAGCCACTCGTCGCCGTTGGCGCGGTCGTGGAAGACCGCGTGCCGCTGGACGAACGTGCCGCGGCGGGAGTCCTGGCCGGCGAGCCGGACCGGGACGCCTTCCATGACGAGCGAGCCGAAGGCCGCGAGTTCACCGAAGCCCCAGTCGATGCCACCCTCGCGGGACATCACCTCGCGCTTCTCCAGCAGCTGCTTGAGCTTCGCGTGGACGGTGAAGCCGTCGGGGATGTCGGTGTGGGCCTTGCCGATCCGGGCCAGCGTCTCGGCGGTGATCGCCGTGGACACCGGAGAGTTGACGCCGGAATCGCTCTGCTGCGCCATCGGGCGCTCCAGGTCCGAGACGGCGGCGGAATCGGCCGTGATGATCGGAATCGGGGACGTCTGGGCGGCGTGGGTCTCCGCGAAGACGCGTTCCAGCCGTTCCTGGTAGTCGCGCAGCAGCTGCTCGGCTTCTTCCTCGGTGATATCACCGCGGCCGATCAGTGATTCGGTGTACAGCTTGCGGACCGAACGCTTGGCTTCGATCAGGTTGTACATCAGCGGCTGGGTCATCGAGGGATCGTCGCCCTCGTTGTGCCCGCGGCGCCGGTAGCAGACCATGTCGATGACAACGTCCTTGTGGAACCGCTGGCGGAACTCGTAGGCGAGCTGGCCGATCCGGACCACTGCCTCCGGGTCATCGCCGTTCACGTGGAACACCGGTGCCTGGATCATCTTGGCGACGTCCGTGGAGTACGTGGACGAGCGCGAGGACGACGGGGCGGTGGTGAAGCCGACCTGGTTGTTGACCACGATGTGGATGGTGCCGCCGGTGCGGTAGCCGCGCAGCTGGGAGAGGTTGAGCGTTTCCGCCACGACGCCCTGGCCTGCGAAGGCGGCGTCGCCGTGGACCATGATCGGCAGCACGGGGAACGCTTCGCCCTGGTCGAGGCGGTCCTGCTTGGCGCGGACGATGCCTTCGAGGACGGGGTCCACGGCCTCGAGGTGGGACGGGTTGGCGGCGAGGTAGACCTTGGTCTCCTTGCCGTTGTCCGAGGTGAAGGTGCCTTCGGTGCCGAGGTGGTACTTGACGTCACCGGAGCCCTGCACGGAGCGCGGGTCCTGCGTGCCTTCGAATTCGCGGAAGACCTGGGCGTAGGTCTTGCCGGCGATGTTGGTGAGCACGTTGAGCCGGCCGCGATGGGCCATGCCGATGGCGACCTCGTCGAGTTCGTCGTCGGCGGCGTCGGAGATGATGGCGTCCAGCAGCGGGATCAGAGACTCGCCGCCTTCCAGCGAGAAGCGCTTCTGGCCGACGAACTTCGTCTGCAGGAACGTCTCGAAGGCTTCGGCGGCGTTGAGCTTGGAGACGATGCGCAGCTGCTCGTCGCGGCTCGGCTTGGAGTACGGGTGCTCCAGCTGGTCCTGGAACCACTTGCGCTCGGCCGGGTCCTGGATGTGCATGTACTCGATGCCGGTGGTGCGGCAGTACGCGTCGCGGAGGACGCCGAGGATGTCGCGGAAGGCGAGCATCGGCTTGCCGCCGAAGCCGCCGGTCGGCCATTCGCGGTCCAGGTCCCACAGCGTCAGCCCGTAGGTCAGGACGTCGAGGTCCGGGTGCTTGCGCTGGACGTACTCGAGCGGATCCGTGTCCGCCATGAGGTGTCCGCGGACCCGGTAGGAGTGGATGAGCTGCTGGATCCGGGCGACCTTGTTGATCTGGTCCGCCGGGTCCACCTGCAGGTCCGGGCTCCAGCGCACGGGCTCGTACGGGATCCGCAGCGACTCGAAGATCTCGTCATAGAAGTTCTGGGCACCGAGCAGGAGCTGGTGCACAAGCTTGAGGAACTCGCCGCTGCCGGCACCCTGGATGACGCGGTGGTCATAGGTGGACGTCAGGGTAAGGACCTTGCTGATGGCGTTCTGCGCGATGATCTTCTCGCTGGCGCCCTGGAACTCGGCGGGGTAATCCAGTGCGCCGACGCCGATGATGGCGGCCTGGCCCTTGGACAGGCGCGGTACCGAGTGCACGGTGCCGATGCCGCCCGGGTTGGTCAGTGAGACCGTGGTGCCCGAGTGGTCGTCCGCGGTCAGCTTGCCGGCGCGGGCACGCTTGATCAGGTCCTCGTAGGTGTGCCAGAACTCGGAGAAGTTAAGCGTCTCCGCCTTCTTGATGTTGGGCACCATCAGCAGGCGGGTGCCGTCCGGCTTCGGCATGTCGATGGCGATGCCGAAGTTCACGTGCGCGGGCTGGACAGCCACCGGCTTGCCGTCGACCTCGTCGTAGTAGACGTTCATCGAGGGGAACTGGGACAGGGCGCGGATGACGGCGTAGCCGATCAAGTGCGTGAAGGAGACCTTGCCGCCGCGGGCACGGGCGAGGTTGGAGTTGATGACCACGCGGTTGTCGATCAGCAGCTTCGCAGGAATGGCCCGGACGCTCGTGGCGGTCGGAACTTCCAGGCTGGTAATCATATTGGTGGCAATGGCCTTCGCCGGGCCGCGGAGGACAGAGACGACGTCCTCTTCCGGTGCGGTCGGGGCCTTGACGTTCTTGGGCAGCTGGGCCGGGATCGGCTGCGTGCCGGTGGCGGGGTCGGAGGTCTTGGCGCCGTCACGGGCCACGGTGGCGGGGGCCTTCTTGGCGGCCGGAACCGGGGCGGCCGGAACCGGGGCGGCAGCGGCGGCCGGTGCAGGCGCTGCCGGCTGCGCGGCGGCAGGTGCTACCACGGGAAGTTCGCGAGTGGCAGGGCGCGCAACTGGCGCTGCACCCGAGGTCCCGTTGGCGGAGGAACCATCGCCGGCGTCGAAGGACTCGAACAGCGGCCACCATTTGGCATCCACCGTGTTCTTGTCCTGCTGGTAACGCTCGTACAGTTCGTCAACGAGCCACTCGTTTCCGCCAAATTCCTCTGGTAGACGGTGGCTAGGCTGCTCTGGCACTTGAAATACGCCTCTTCCATGAGTTTGATTCCCACTGGTTTCCATGGTGCCGCAGCACGACGATCGAACCAGTCTCCGCGTCCAGTGAACCCAGACCCATGTCAGTCTAGTGACGATTCTTGCCAAACCGCCAATAAGGGTGACTCAAATCATGTAGTGGTCCGGAACCTTCGCGGGGCCGCCTCCGGAGGCGGCTTTCGAAGCCGCTCCGCAGGCGGGCGGAGGCTCGCCTAGAATCGCAGGGAGAACCCCTGAGCACTGAGAATGCCTACCAAGGAGCAGCGTGCGATTTCTGACTGAGCCCACCACCGACCTGACGTATTCGGACATCTTCCTGGTGCCGTCCCGTTCCGATGTCACGTCGCGGCTGGACGTGGACCTGGCGGCCGACGACGGATCCGGCTCCACGATCCCCCTGGTGGCCGCGAACATGACGGCGGTGACCGGCAAAAGGATGGCGGAGACCATGGCCCGGCGCGGCGGACTCGCCGTCCTGCCGCAGGACGTGCCGCTCGAAGTGATCCGGGACGTTACCACCTGGATCAAGACCCGCCACCCGGTCCTCGAGACGCCCGTGACGCTCTCGCCCCTGGACACGGTCATCGACGCCCTGCACCTGATGGGGAAGCGGCCGCATGGTGCGGTCATCGTCGTGGACGACGCCGGCGCCGTCACCGGCGTGATCCGTGCCGCGGACTGCGAGGGCCAGGACCGCTTCGCGTCCCTGGCCTCCGTGGTCCGGCACAGGCCGCTGGTGCTGGACGCGGCGCTGTTCGACGGCGCGTTCGACGGCGGAAACGGCGCCGGAGCGGAGGCAGCGCTGCGCCGCGCCTTTGCCGCGATGGACGCCGCCGGCACCGACTACGCCCCCGTCCAGCAGGACGGCGCCCTCGTCGGCGTCCTCACCCGGAAGGGGGCCCTGCGCTCCACCCTGTACCGGCCCTCGCTGGACGATGTGGGCCGGCTCAAGGTCGCCGCCGCCGTCGGGATCAATGGCGACGTCGCCGGCCGGGCGGCGGAACTCCTCGCCGCCGGAGTCAACGTGCTCGTCCTGGACACCGCGCACGGCCACCAGCAGAAAATGTTCGACGCACTGGCCGCCGTCAGGGGCCTCAACCCCGGCGTTCCGGTGGTGGCCGGCAACGTGGTCACGGGCGACGCGACCCGGGAGCTTATCGAGGCAGGGGCGGACATCGTCAAGGTCGGCGTCGGCCCCGGGGCCATGTGCACCACCCGGATGATGACGGCCGTGGGCCGTCCGCAGTTCTCCGCCGTGCTGGAATGTTCCGCTGCCGCCCGTGCGGCCGGCGGCCGGGTCTGGGCCGACGGCGGTGTCCGGTACCCCCGCGACGTGGCCCTCGCGTTGGCGGCCGGCGCCAGCCAGGTCATGATCGGTTCCTGGTTCGCCGGAACCCACGAGAGCCCGGGGGACCTGCAGCTCGATGCCGGCGGCCGGCAGTTCAAGGAGAGCTTCGGGATGGCCTCTGCCCGGGCCGTCCAGAACCGCAACCAGCGCGAGGGCGCTTTCGAAAAGGACCGCAAGGCGTTGTTCGAGGAGGGCATCTCCACCTCGCGCATGTACGTGGACCCTGCCCGCCCCGGCGTCGAGGACCTGCTCGACATGATCACCGCAGGGCTCCGCAGCTCCATGAGCTACGCCGGCGCGGCAGACCTGGCCGCCTTCCGGGAACGCGCCGTCGCCGGGATCCAGTCCGCTGCGGGCTACGAAGAAGGCCGGCCGGTGCCGCAAAGCTGGTAAGAGCTGGTAACCAAGCGGTGCGTTTGCGCCGTCTGCCGGGGTGGCTGCCGCCGGGCGTCACGTGGCGGACGGCGGCACCCGCTCCTGTAGACTGACATTCTTATGGACAGTAAATCTAGGTGCCGGCCTGGGGGCTGTCAGCGGCGAACGGAAACCGTTACCGCGCAGTCCACCCGCAGAGCCGGCAAACCCCGTTCACGCGCCCATCACTCTCCGGCATCACAGCAGTCCGGGGCCTTCCAGGAAACGGGGTCGGCCCACGCCGACCATCCTCCGCCGGGCAGATTCCACGAGCACCCACACCGTGCCGCTGCTCCGGAAGCAGGCCGCTAAATGGAGTGGCTCCTCCTCGCAGCAGGCCTCCTGCTTATCCTCGGCACCGGCTTCTTCGTAGCCGTTGAATTCTCACTGGTCGCCCTCGACCAGTCCACCGTCCAGCGGGCAGTAGACAACGGCGACACTGCCGCCGTGCCGCTGCTCAAGTGCCTCAAGTCCCTCTCCACGCAGCTCTCCAGCTGCCAGCTGGGCATCACCATGACAACGTTGCTCACCGGCTACGTCATGGAACCGTCCGTCGGGAAGCTCCTCGAAGGTCCGCTCGCCGCCGTCGGGGTCCCGGAGGCCGTCGCGGCCTCGGTATCACTGATCCTCGCGATGGCATTCGCCACGCTGCTCTCGATGCTGATCGGCGAACTGGTGCCCAAGAACATGGCCATCGCCTTGTCCTTTCCCATCGGCAAGGCCGTCGCCCGTCCCCAGCTGGTCTTCACCGCCATCTTCAAACCCGCCATCGTGGTGCTGAACGGCTTTTCCAACAAGGTCCTCAACGTCTTCGGGCTCGAGGCCAAGGAGGAAATTTCCGGCGCGCGCACCCCGGCCGAACTCGCGTCCCTGGTGCGCCGTTCGGCGGCCATGGGAACCCTCGACGCCGGGACCGCCAACTTCGTGGCCCGGACGCTGAAGTTCTCCGGACGCACGGCGGCGGACGTCATGACGCCCCGCATCCGGGTCGAAACGATCGACGCGGACCAGCCGGTCTCGGACATCGTGGAAGCCGCCCGGCGCACGGGCTACTCGCGCTTCCCGGTCATCGGCGAATCCTCCGATGACATCCGCGGCGTGGTCCACATCAAGAAGGCCATCGCCGTTCCCTCGGACCGGCGGGCCAACCTTGAGGCCGGGGCCATCATGACCGATGTGCTCCGCGTCCCGGAAACCATCCACCTCGACGCCCTCCTGGCCGAGCTGCGGGAAGGCAACCTGCAGCTCGCCGTCGTCCTCGACGAGTACGGCGGAACCGCCGGCGTCGCCACCCTGGAGGACCTCGTGGAAGAAATCGTCGGAGAAGTCGCCGATGAACACGACAAGGTCCGGCCGGGGCTGCTGCAGAGCGCCTCGGGGGACTGGTACTTCCCGGGGCTCCTCCGGCCCGATGAACTCTCCGAACAGATCCCGGGCCTGACCGTGCCCGACGAAGCTGCCTACGAAACGGTGGGAGGCTACATCATGAGCGAGCTGGGCCGCATTCCAACCGTGGGGAACACCGTCGACGTCGGCGGCGGAACCCTGAGCGTGACCCGGATGGACGGGCGCAGGGTCGACCGGATCTGCTTCACCCCCTCCCGCGTCCAGGACGAGGACAGCACCGGGAACCCCGCCTCCGGCGAGGTCGGTGCCGTATGAGCGACTGGGTAGGAATCCTGTGGCTTGCCGTCCTGCTCCTTGGCAACGCCTTCTTCGTGGCCGCGGAATTCGCGGTCATGTCCGCCCGGCGGAGCCAGATCGAACCGCTGGCCGAGGCCGGGTCCAAGCGCGCACAGACCACGCTGCGGGCGATGGAAAACGTCTCCCTCATGCTGGCCTGCGCCCAGCTCGGCATCACGGTGTGCTCGCTGCTGATCCTCCAGGTCGCGGAACCGGCCATCCATCACCTGATGGCGGTACCGCTGGAAGCCGTGGGCGTCCCGGTGGAGATCGCCGACATCGTGGCCTTCGCCGTCGCGCTGCTGGCGGTTACCTTCCTGCACGTGACCTTCGGCGAGATGGTGCCGAAGAACATTTCGGTGTCCGTCGCGGACAAGGCGGCCCTGCTGCTGGCCCCACCGCTGATGTTCATCGCCCGGATGGTCAAGCCGGTGATCGTAGCCCTGAACTGGGCCGCGAACCACATCCTGAAGCTGATGCGGATCGAGCCGAAGGATGAGGTCACCTCCTCCTTCACGCTCGAGGAAGTCCAGTCGATCGTGCAGGAATCCACCCGTCACGGACTGGTGGACGACGACGCCGGGCTGATCACCGGTGCGCTGGAGTTCTCGGAACACACCGCGTCCCGCGTGATGGTCCCGCTCGACAAGCTCGTGATGTTTAAGGCGGCCACCACCCCGGTGGAGTTTGAGAAGGCCGTGAGCCGCACCGGCTTCTCGCGCTTTCCGATGCTCGATGAGGACGGCATGCTTTCGGGCTACCTCCACATCAAGGACGTCCTGTCCATCCCCGACGCGGCCTACCACCAGCCGATCGCCGAAAGCCGCATCCGCTCCCTCGCGAACCTCGCGATGGACGACGAGATCGAGAAAGCCATGTCCGTCATGCAGCGGACCGGCTCGCACCTCGCCCGTGTGATCGGACCGGACGGACACACCCAGGGCGTCCTGTTCCTCGAGGACGTCATCGAGGAACTCGTCGGCGAGATCCGGGACGCCACCCAGGCCACCGGTTACCGGAGGCTCGGCCAGGACTAGGCAGGCGCGCGGTGTATCCCTAAATAGGAATGATTCCCATTTAGGGATACACTCGGGTCAATTGCTAATGCTCCTGATTCTCAATAACAGATCCGAGGTCCCCCGTGCGTCGTCCTGCTGCCCGTGCCATAGTTACCGCCGTTGCCGGCCTCAGCGTGCTGCTGACGGCATGCGGCCCGACGACGGGGAGCGCCAAGGGCGCAGCCGGCGACGGGGTGGTTGAGGTGGTCGCCTCCACGAGCGTCTACGGCGACATCGTCAGCACAATCGGCGGCGACAAGGTGCGGGTGAACTCCGTCATCTCGCGCAGCAGCCAGGACCCGCACTCGTACGAGGCGACCACCCAGGACAAGCTGGCGGTTTCCAAGGCCGAACTCCTCGTGGAGAACGGCGGCGGCTACGACGACTTCATCCACAAGCTCGCGGACGATACCGGGCTGGACCATGCCAACGTCCTGAACGCCGTCGAGGTCTCCGGGCTGGCCCCCGAAGAGGACGCCGGCGCCCACACCGAGGCATCCGACGCGAGCCATGACCATGACCACGGAGCCTTCAACGAGCACGTCTGGTACAGCCTGCCGGCAATGTCCCGGCTGGCAGACGCCGTCGCGGCCAAGCTCGGGGAGCTCGAACCGTCCTCAGCCGAGACGTTCAAGGCCAACGCAGTGTCCTTCAAGGAGTCGCTCGGTGGCCTCGAAGCCAAGCTGGCCACGGTCAGGGCCTCGGCCGGCCAGGGGGCGGTTGCCGTCACCGAGCCCGTGCCGCTCTACCTGTTGGAGGCGGCAGGCCTGGAAAACAAGACGCCCGCCGAGTACACGGCGGCCATCGAATCCGGTGCCGACGCCCCGCCCGCCGTGCTGAAGGCCGCCGTCGACCTTGTACGCTCCGGCGGTGTCCGGCTGCTGGCCTACAACACGCAGACCGAAGGCCCCCAGACGGTGGCGCTGAAGGATGCCGCCACCGCGTCGGGCGTTCCCGTGCTGAACTTCGGCGAGACCCTGCCGGAGGGCAAGACCTACGTCCAGTGGATGGCCGAGAACGTCGACAGCATCGCCGGGACGCTGTCCTGAGGGCTGCCCGGGAGACCGGGGCCTAAGATTGTCGGGACAGCGTGAGCTGACCGCGTGAACACAAACACTTGCGCAGCACTCCGTGCGCAGAGCGCGTGAGCTGAACGGCTCGTGCAGAAATTGAGGAAATCCACGTTGACCCCCGTAGTGAGCCTCCGCGGTG
The DNA here is from genome assembly GCF_040547005.1 of Arthrobacter sp. UYCu712. NCBI lineage: Bacteria > Bacillati > Actinomycetota > Actinomycetes > Micrococcales > Micrococcaceae > Arthrobacter > Arthrobacter sp. UYCu712. The sequence continues at coordinate 173,143 of NZ_JBEPOZ010000006.1, read as the reverse complement.
CGTCCCTCTCGTTCGGCCACCGGACGCTCTGGGAAAACCTGGACCTGGACATCAACCCCGGCGAGTTCTTCGCCGTCCTGGGTCCCAACGGCAGCGGCAAAACCACGTTTCTCAAGGTCCTGCTTGGGCTGCAGGAGCTTACCTCGGGAACGGCCGTCCTTGACGGCCACCCGGTGGAACGCGGGAGCCGGCGGATCGGGTATGTCCCGCAGCAGAAATCGTTTGATCCGGACACCCCGTTGCGCGCCCGCGACCTCGTCGGCCTCGGCGTCGACGGCCACCGCTGGGGCGTGCGCCTCGGGGCAGCCCGCGCGGACCGGAAGATTGACCGGCTGCTCGAGCTCGTGGGCGCCGAAGACTACGCCAAAGTCCCGGTGGGGCAGCTCTCCGGCGGCGAGCAGCAGCGGCTGCGGGTGGCGCAGGCCCTGGCCACGGACCCGAAAGTGCTGCTCTGCGACGAGCCCCTGCTGTCCCTGGACCTGCAGCACCAGCAGGCCGTCAGCGGCCTGATCAACGACCAGTGCCGCGAGCAGAAAAGCGCCGTGGTGTTCGTCACGCACGAGATCAACCCGATCGTGGACTACGTCGACACCGTGCTCTACCTGGCCGGCGGACGCTTCCGGGTGGGCCGGCCGGAGGAAGTCATGACCACCGAGGTCTTGTCCGATCTGTATGGCAGCCACGTCGAAGTCATCCATGCCAACGGCCGGATTGTTGTGGTGGGCGTTCCGGATGCCACCACACATCACCACGAGGACGCGCACGCCATCGCAGGGGAGGTCGGCTGATGGACCTCGACAACATACTCAATTCCATTTTCAATTTCGAGAACTACGGCGAGTTGCTCGCGCTGGTCCAGAACTCGATCTGGGCCGGGGCTGTCCTGGGACTGCTCGGCGGTCTCGTCGGTACCTTTGTCATGAAGCGGGACCTGGCGTTCGCCGTGCACGGGATCTCCGAGCTCTCCTTCGCCGGCGCGGCCTTCGCCCTGCTGGTCGGGGTGGACGTCGTGCTGGGTTCGCTCCTGGGTTCGGTGGTCGCGGCCCTGCTGCTTGGCGTGATGGGCGTCCGCGCCCGGGACAAGAATTCGACCATCGGGGTGCTGATGCCCTTCGGACTGGGCCTCGGCATCCTGTTCCTGTCGCTCTATGAAGGCCGCGCCGCCAACAAGTTCGGACTCCTCACCGGGCAGATCGTGTCCGTCGGGACCGTCCAGCTGCAGGTCCTGGCCGTCGCCGCCGTCGTCGTGATGCTGGCCCTGATCGCCATCTGGCGGCCGCTGACATTCGCCAGCGTCGATCCCGAGGTCGCCGCGGCCCGCGGGGTGCCGGTCCGGGCCCTCGCCCTTGGATTCATGCTGCTGCTCGGCGTCAGCGTGGCACTGTCCATCCAGATCGTCGGTGCCCTGCTGGTGCTGGCGCTGCTGATCACCCCGGCGGCGGCGGCCCTGCGGGTCACCTCGTCGCCCCGGCTGGTGGTGCTCCTCAGCGTGGTGTTTGCCGTGACCGCGACGGTCGGCGGCATCCTGCTGGCCCTCGGCGGACGGATCCCCATCAGCCCGTACGTCACCACGTTGTCGTTCCTGATTTACGTCGTCTGCCGGGTGGTCGGCGGAGTCCGGGCCAAACGCGGGGTGAACGGGCGCGTGCTGCGCGCCGCACCGGTCCCCGCTGCCTGAGCCGCGGGTATGTCTCAGCCCCTGACGTCCCGCCGGCGGAAATCCCCCACGTCTGGCTCCGTCCGGCGGCGTGTCACGGCGGCCCGCCGTCCAACCCCGGCGTCACCGGACCAAAGCCGGGGAATTTCCGCGGGCATGCCGCTACCCGTCCCCGCGCCCGCACCGTAGGGTGCAGCTATGGGGGTTCGACTCACGACGGCGGCGCGGCGGCTGCTGTGCCTCGCCGCGCTCCTACTGGTCGCGGGGCCGTCAGTGACGGCGTGCGGCCCGGAGGATGTCCCGCCGGACATGTCCACCCGTGAGGCGTTTGCCCGGAGTGTGATGGCCGCTGCCACGTCAGGGTCGGTGGAGCAGGTCGAGAGCCTTGCCGGTGTCGGCCCGGTGAACGTCCGGCCCCAGGCGCAACAGCTGGTGGACTCCACCCGTGGCTGGGCCCCCGGGTCCTGGCAGCTGCAGCTCAGCAACGATTTCCCGGAAGTGGCCAACATCGACGCCTCCCGGGACGGTCAGCCCGGGACCGTCAGATACACGATCTCCTGGAGCCAGGAGCGCTGGTTGTTGGCTATCGGCCAGCCCCGGAACCCGCCGACCGGCGGCGCCGGCCCCGGGACCGGCGCCTACCCCCGTGCCGCCCCGTCGACGAGCCAACTTCCCGCTGATTGTTCCGACGGTCCGGGCCATGCCGGGACCGTCGCCGCAGCGCTGGAGTGCCAGCAGTTCACGTCGACGGCCGGCAACGCCGCTGGCCAGAACCTGTACTGGCTGACCTCCACACCGCTCCACGTGGGCTTCGACCGGCTGAACGGGTCGGCCACCGTGGTGGTCCGGATGCCGTGCGGAGTGTTCAATGTGCCGGTGTCCGTCGATGCCTTCGGGCTGACACCGGATCCGGCGGGACTGGTGGAGTCGGCGGACAGCTGCACCGGTACGGACGCGGAGCAACGCAGCTGGACGACGGCCTACTTCAAGTCGCCGATGATCTACCAGCTGAACGCGCAGGAACTGGTTCTTAGTGGCCAGCTGGGCCAGATCCGGTTCGCCAGGGATTGAGCTGCCGCGGAACCGCGGACGGCCTGGCTAGTTGCCGGACTGCCGGGCGGTGCAATCGGGGCACAGGCCGAAGATCTCGACGGTGTGCTCTACCGCGGTGAAGCCGTGTTCTTTCGCGATCCGTGCGGCCCACGCCTCGACGGCGGGCGCCTCGACTTCGACCGCCTTGCCGCAGTTGCGGCACAGCAAATGATGGTGGTGGCCGGTGACGGCGCAGCGGCGGTACACGGCCTCGCCGTCGGCGTTCCGCAGCACGTCCACGAGTCCGTCGTCGGCAAGGGACTGCAGGATCCGGTACGAGGTCGCCAGGGACACGGAGGTGCCCCGCCCCTGCAGGATGCGGTGGAGCTCCTGGGTGCTGACAAAGTCCGCCAGGTCGTCCAAGGCGGCGCTGACCGCGAGGCGCTGCTTGGTGACGCGCTGCTCCTTGCCCGCTGAAGGAGCCGGAACCGGAGCCCGGTTACCGTCGGCTGTGGCGCCCTGGGACATTGTGGAACTCGCTTCACTGTCGGTTGCGTTGGGGGTGCTGGCAATGTCCAAGATTACCAGCCGGGGCCGTGGACACCGCGGCGCCGGGTGCCTAGGCTGGCTCGATGAAGCTGACAAAATTCACCCACGCTTGTGTCCGCCTCGAGAAGGACGGCAGGGTGCTCGTGTTCGACCCGGGCAACTTCTCCGAGGCAGAGCACGCGCTTGCCGGCGCGGATGCCGTGCTGATCACGCACGAGCACGCGGACCACATCGATGTCGACGCCGTGGTGGCCGCGCTGTTGGACAACAGCTCGCTGAGGCTCTTCGCACCCGCGGGCGTCGCTGGGCAATTGCGCGGGAAGGCGGACAGTGCCGCCGAACGGATCCATACCGTGGCTGCCGGCGAGGAATTCGACGCCGCCGGCTTCGCGGTCAAGAGCTTCGGCGGGCAGCACGCCCTGATCCACCCGCAGATTCCGGTGGTGGCGAACGTCGGATATTTGGTGGATTCCAACGTCTACCACCCGGGGGATTCCTTCGCGATCCCCGACGGTGTGGCCGTCCAGACACTGCTCGTGCCGATCCACGCGCCGTGGAACAAGGTGAGCGAGGTGGTGGACTTCGTCATCGGCGTCCGCGCACCCAAAGCGTTCCCGATCCACGACGCCCTGCTCAACCCGACCGGGGCGGGCATGCTCGAGGGGCACGTGACACGGATCGGTGCCAGGTACGGTACCGAATTCCGGCACCTCTCCAGCGGCGACTCCGTGGAGGTCTAACCCGTCCGGGTGTCCAGGCCCAGGGGCTGGGCCGGCCAGGTCCCGGTCGCGAAGAACTCCCGGAGCGTGGCCTCGTGCGGTTCGGGGTCCAGTCCCTGGGTCTGCAGCCAATCCGGGCTGTAGTAGTTGCCGGCATAGCGGTCTCCGCCGTCGCACATCAAGGACACAACGCTGCCGCGCCGGCCCTCGGCGATCATGCCGGCGATGAGCTGCCACACGCCCCAGAGGTTCGTGCCGGTGGACGGTCCGGCATGCAGGCCGGCGTATTGCCGGAGGTGCCGCATCGCCGCCACCGAGGCGGCGTCCGGGACCTGGAGCATGTGGTCGATCACGGCAGGGACAAAGCTCGGCTCCATCCGCGGCCGGCCGATGCCCTCGATCCGGGAGGGGAGCCCCGCGGCGGCCGCGCCGGCGCCGCCGTTCCGGGAGGCCAGCCAGGCGGGATGGAACGCCGAGTTCTCGGGGTCCACGACGGCAAGTTCCGTGTCGTGGCGGTGGTAGCGGAGGTACCGGCCGATTGTGGCGCTGGTGCCCCCGGTCCCGGCGCCCACAACGATCCACCGGGGGATGGGATGCTCTTCGAGTGCGAGCTGGCCGAAGATCGACTCGGCGATGTTGTTGTTCCCCCGCCAGTCCGTGGCCCGCTCGGCGTAGGTGAACTGGTCCATGTAGTGGCCGTTGCTGCTCCTGGCCAGTTCCGCGGCCGCGTCGTAGACCTCCGAGGCGTGGTCCACCAGGAGGCAGGAACCGCCGAACTGCTCGATGAGGGCGATCTTCTCCCGGCTGGTGGTCCGGGTCATGACGGCGATGAAGGGCAGGCCCAGCAGCTGCGCAAAGTAGGCTTCCGAGACGGCCGTGCTGCCGCTGGACGCTTCCACGATGGTGGTCCCTTCGGTGATCCAGCCGTTGACCAGGCCGAAAAGGAACAGGGAGCGCGCCAGCCGGTGCTTGAGGCTGCCGGTACGGTGTGTGGACTCGTCCTTGAGGTACAGCTGCACGCCCCAGCTTTCCGGGAGCGGGACGGAATACAGGTGGGTGTCGGCGGAGCGGTTGTTCTCGGCATTGATTCTGCGGATGGCTTCGTCGGCCCAGGTCCGGTCCTGTTTGCGCTCTGTGATCACTGCCCCAGCCTACCCGCGGCGGACCTGCGCCAACGATGGCCGCCATGGATAGAGTGGGCGGATGCAGACCCTCATGGACGTAGCCTCGCTGAAGGGCCGGCTGGATTCCGGCCGCCGCACTGTATTGCTGGACGTACGCTGGGTGCTGGGCGACCCGCACGGCCGGGAGCACTATCTGGCGGGACACCTTCCCGGTGCGGTCTTCGTGGACCTCGCCACCGAACTGGCCGGACCTCCGGATCCGGGCCGTGGCCGCCATCCTCTCCCGCCCCTGGACCAGTTCGAGGGCTCGGTCCGTTCCTGGGGCGTGCGCAGCGGCGACGTTGTTGTCGCCTATGACGACAGCGGCAACATGGCTGCGGCGCGGCTCTGGTGGATGCTCCGGAACGCCGGGCTTTCCGATGTCTACCTGCTCGACGGCGGACTCGCCGCCTGGCGCGCTGCCGGACTCGACGTCGAAAGCGGCGAACGGCGGGCGGAGCCCGGGGACGTCGTCCTGACCGCTGGCGCCATGCCCTCGATCGACGCCGGCCGGGCGGCCTCGTGGGGGCAGCAGGGCCTGCTCCTCGACGCCCGGGCGGGGGAGCGGTACCGCGGAGAGTTCGAACCCGTGGACCCGCGTGCCGGGCACATCCCGGGAGCCGTGAGCGCCCCCACCGGCGACAACCTCGGCGCCGACGGACGTTTCCTGCCGGCCGCCCAGTTGCGCGAACATTTCACCGGCCTCGGTGTGCGGCCGGACGTCCCCACCGCGGTGTATTGCGGTTCGGGTGTGACGGCTGCCCATGAAATCGCGGCCCTCGCCATTGCAGGGTTCCCCGCGGCGCTCTATCCCGGGTCCTTCTCCGAATGGTCCAACAATTCCGCCAACGAGGTCGCGACCGGCGCTGCGCCCTACGCCGACAGCGCCGGCAGCAACGACTTGTTCTAGTCCAGGGAGGCGGTCCGGCATCAGGCCGCCGTGGCCGGCCCGGGAATTGGCCATGCTCCGGCGCGCAGGGGTAGCGTCAAGGCATGACTCCTGGACGCCCCGTACCGCCGCCCCTTGCCAAGCCGCTCCCCACCGGCGACACCTCGTCCGAGGCCGCCGGCGGCCCCCGGCTCGTAGCCGCTTACGGCGCCACCTCCAGCGGCAGCGGACTCGTTCCCCTGACCGTTTCCCGGCGCGCGCCGAAGGAGGACGACGTCGAGATCGCCATCGAGTTCTCCGGCCTGTGCCACTCGGACGTGCACGCTACCCGCGGCGAATGGGGCACCCAGAACTACCCGCTCGTGCCGGGCCACGAAATTGTCGGCAGGGTCACCCGGGTCGGTACCGCCGTCGAGGACTTCACGGTGGGCGAGAACGTGGGAGTCGGCTGCATGGTCGATTCCTGCCGCGAATGTGACAGCTGCCTGGACGGCCTCGAGCAGTACTGCGAAAACGGCAACGTGGGGACCTACGGTGCCAAGGACCGCCGCAACGGGGACACCATCACCCAGGGCGGCTACGCCAGCTCCATCGTGGTGGACCGCCGCTACGTGCTGCACGTTCCGGAGAGCCTGGACCCGGCCGCCGCGGCGCCGCTGCTCTGCGCCGGCGTCACCACCTTCTCGCCGCTGCGCCACTTCGAGGTCGAGGAAGGCGACGTGGTCGGCGTCGTCGGACTGGGCGGACTCGGCCACATGGCGGTCAAGATCGCCAAGGCCATGGGCGCCGAGGTCAAGGTCTTCACGACGTCGGAGAAGAAGTTCGCCGCGGCCCGCGACCTGGGCGCCGACGACGTCATCCTCTCCACGGACCCGGCGGCGATGGACGCCGCGAACCGGAGCATCGACGTCATCATCGATACCGTCGCCGCGCCGCACGACCTCAACCCGTACTTCCGCACGCTGCGCCTCGACGGTGCCTTGTTCCAGCTGGGACTTCCGTCGGAGGACATGCCGCCGGTCAACCCGGGTGCCCTGATCCGGCGCCGGATCGCCTACGCCGGTTCACTCATCGGCGGCATTGCCGAGACCCAGGAGATGCTGGACTTCTGCGCGGAACACGGTGTGGTGTCCGAGGTCGAAGTGGTCCGGGCGGACCAGCTCAACGAGGCCTATGACCGCATGGTGGCCGGCGACGTGAAGTACCGTTTTGTACTGGACGCCAGCACCCTGGGGTCACCTTCGGAAAAGGCGGATGTATGAGCACTCTCTTCACCAGGATCATCAACGGCGAGATCCCGGGCCGTTTCGTCTGGCGTGAGGACGACGTCGTGGCCTTCCTGACGGCGGGCCCGCTCGCCGACGGCCATACCCTGGTGGTCCCCACCGAGGAAGTGGACCGCTGGACGGACGCCTCCCCGGAGCTGCTGGCACGGGTCATGGAAGTGGCCCGGAAGATCGGTGCCGTCCAGGTGGACATCTTCGACGCGGCCCGGGCCGGGCTGATTGTGGCAGGCTACGAAATCAACCACCTGCACGTCCACGTCTGGCCGTCCAACTCGATGGCTGACTTCGACTTCGGCTCGGCCGACCAGCACCCCGAGCCGGCAAAGCTGGACGCCACCGCGGACAAGCTCCGCGACGGCCTCCGGAACGCCGGCCACGCGGAACACGTCCCGGACGCCTGAGCCGGGCCCCGCTCAGCCCACGGTCAGGCCGGCGCCAGCGCCTTGTTCAGCACTGCGCGGATCCGCTTTTCGGAGACCGAATATGCCGTTCCGAGCTCGACGGCGAACAGGCTCACCCTGAGCTCCTCGATCATCCAGCGGACCTGGGTTAACTCGGCGCCGGCCCGCCGCCCCGGCAGCAGCGCAGACGCGGCGTCGTCGTAGTCGTCTTCAAGCGACTGCACCGCCGCCATGTGCTGGGCATCGCGCTGGACGTTGGTGGGGAGCTTCTCGAGGCGCTTCTCGATGCCGGCGAGGTACCGCGGCAGCTGGCTCAGCTGGGCGTAGCCCGTGCGTGCTACGAAACCGGGGAACACCAGCTGCTCCAGCTGGCTCTTGATGTCGTTGAGGGCGCTGATGAGGGCGAGGCTCGTGGTGCCCTTGAGCTGCTTTTCTATCCGCCGGGAGCTCGCCAGGATGCGCTCTACGACGGCGGTGACGGTGAAGACCGTGTCGATCAGCTCGGCCCGGACCTTCTCGTAGAGCGCCTTGAACGAGGCCTCGTCCCATGGCAGCGCGGCGGGGGTGAGTTTGTCAATGGCGGCCAGGGCGCAGTCCGCGATGAGGGCCGAGACCGAACCGTGCGGGTTCTGGCTGAACGTCAGCTTCTCGGTGTTGTTCAGATGCTCCAGGACGTAACGGTCCGGCGGCGGGACTTTGAGGGCGAGCAGCCGGATCACACCGCCGCGCATGGCCTGTTCCTGCTCGGAAGAAGTCTGGAAGAGCCGCAGCGCCACCGAAGTGCCCTCGTCCACGAGCGCCGGGTAGCCGGTGACGGTGTGGCCCTTGACAGTTCCCTGGACCTGGCGTTGCACCGTGCCGAAGGCCCATTCCGTGAGGCCGGACTGCTCGGCGAAGCCGGTGGACGTGACGGCAGCCGGGGATCCGGCGGCGGCTCCCGGCCCGGTAGCCGGTCCGGCCGCCGGGCCGGCGCCCTGCCCCGCGCCCTTGCCGGCACCTTTCGCCCCGGCCCTGGGCGCCGTCGTGCCCGGCGTCGCGCCGAGGGATTCGGCGATAGCGCGGCGCGTCGCCGGGGCAAGGCGTTCCTGCAGCTCGGCGAGGTCCTTGCCCTCGTCCAGGAGCTTGCCGCGCGAATCCACCACCCGGAAACTGACGCGGAGGTGCGGCGGCACGGCATCCCAGCTCCAGGACCCCGGCGGGATGACCTGCCCGCGGATCCGGCGCAGGACCAGTTCCAGGGAGGCCTCCAGCTCGTCGGTGGCGGGATCGAAATCCGCCTCCAGCGCCGCTACGGCCTGGCGCGCGACATCCGGGGCGGGCACGAAGTTCTTCCGCACCTGCTTGGGCAGCGATTTGACCAGGGCCGTGACGAGCTCCACCCGCTGGCCCGGAATGAGCCAGCGGAAGGCGGCGTCGTCCAGCTGGTTCAGGAAGAGCACGGGCACCTCGGCGGTGACGCCGTCGGACGGGTTCGGCGGCGAGCCGGGAGCCACCGGGTTGAATTCGTAGCTCAGCGGCAGCTCGAAGCCCTTGTGCAGCAGGGTCTTCGGATAGGCCGAGTCGTCGAGCGCCTCGGCGTCTTCGCTGATCAGCAGCGCCTGGTCGAAGTCGAGCAGCGCGGGGTCCTGCTGCCGCGCCTCCTTCCACCACTTGTCGAAGTGCCGTTCGGAGACGGCCTCCTTGCCGATCCGGGCGTCGTAGAACTCGAACAGCGTCTCGTCGTCGACCAGGATGTCCCGGCGCCGCATCCGGGCCTCCAGCTCCTCGATCTCGTGAAGCAGGGCACGGTTGCGGTGGAAGAACTTGTGGTGCGTCTGCCAGTCGCCTTCGACGAGGGCATGCCGGATGAAGAGCTCGCGGGACAGCTCCGGATCCACCTTGCCGTAGTTGATGCGCCGGCTCGGGATGATCGGCACACCGTACAGCGTGACCTTTTCGTGGGCCATCACCGAGCCCATCTTCTTGGACCAGTGCGGTTCGCTGTAGGTGTGCTTGACCAGGTCCGGCGCTACCTGCTCGGCCCAGAGCGGATCGAACTTCGCGGCGACGCGGGCCCACAGCCGGCTTGTCTCGACCAGCTCGGCGGCCATCACAAACGTGGGCGATTTCTTGAACAGCGCCGAGCCCGGGAAGATCGCAAAGCGGCTGCCCCGGGCGCCGGCGTATTCGCGCTTGCGCTCGTCGAGGATGCCGATGTGGCTCAGGAGGCCGGAGAGCAGGCTGATGTGGATGCCCTCGTGGAGGCCCACCGGATCGGCAAGGCGCTTGTTGTCCAGGCTGATGCCCAGCGGGCGGGCGAGCTGGCGCAGCTGGGCGAACAGGTCCTGCCATTCTCGGACGCGCAGGTAGTTGATGAACTCGTTGCGGCAGAGCCGGCGGAACTGGGTGGAGGAGAGCTCCTGTTGCTTCTCCTGGATGTAGTTCCAGAGGTTCAGGAAACCGGTGAAGTCCGAGTTCTCGTCCCGGAATCGTGCATGTTTCTCCGCCGCGAGCTGCTGCTTGTCGGTCGGGCGCTCGCGCGGATCCTGGATGGTAAGGGCCGCGGCGAGGATCATGACCTCACGGACGCAGCCGCGATTGCCGGACTCCACGATCATCCTGCCGAGCCTCGGGTCCACCGGCAGCTGGGCAAGCTGCTGCCCGACGGCGGTGAGGCCGCCGCCGCCGCTCCTGCCGCTGCCGTTCCGGCCGGCAGCGCCGGCGGGCCGGCGGCCGGTGCGTCCGTCGCCGTCGGCGCCCTGGTCCTGCGGGCGTGCCGCCGTCAGTGCGCCAAGTTCGCGGAGGAGGGTGACGCCGTCGTTGATGGCGCGGGAATCCGGCGGCTCCACAAACGGGAAGTTCTCGACATCCTTGGGCCCGCGGGCCACGCCCATTGCGGTCATCTGCAGGATGACGGCGGCGAGGTTGGTGCGCAGGATTTCAGGATCCGTGAACAGCGGACGGGACTCGAAATCCTCCTCCGAGTAAAGCCTGATGGCGATGCCGTCGGACACGCGGCCGCAGCGGCCGGACCGCTGGTTGGCCGACGCCTGGGACACACGCTCGATCGGCAGCCGCTGGACCTTGGTGCGGTGCGAGTACCGGGAGATGCGCGCGGTGCCGGTATCGATCACGTATTTGATGCCGGGGACCGTGAGCGAGGTTTCGGCGACGTTGGTGGCCAGCACAATCCGGCGTTTGCTGCCGGGGTGGAAGACCTTGTGCTGCTCCTGCAGGCTCAGCCGGGCGAAGAGCGGCAGCACCTCGGTGCCGGCCAGCCGCCGGCTGGACTGGATCCTGCCGTTGAGGGCCTCCGCGGCGTCCCGGATCTCGCGTTCGCCGGAGAAGAAGATGAGGATGTCCCCGGGGGCCTCCTGCGCGAGCTCGTCGACGGCGTCGCACACAGCGTCCAGCGGGTCGCGGTCCTCCTCGAGCTCGTCGTCGGACGCCTCGTCTTCACCGGGACGGCCGGCGGGCTGGGACAGCGGCCGGTACCGGATTTCGACCGGATAGGTGCGGCCGGAGACCTCGATGATCGGCGACGGGTCCTCGTCGGTGCCGAAGTGCTTGGCGAACCTCTGGGGGTCGATGGTGGCGGACGTGATGATGATCTTCAGGTCCGGCCGCTGCGGCAGGATCCGCTTGAGGTAGCCGAGGATGAAGTCGATGTTCAGGCTGCGCTCGTGGGCCTCATCGATGATGATCGCGTTGTATTTGCGCAGCAGTTTGTCGCGCTGTATTTCGGCCAGCAGGATGCCGTCGGTCATGAGCTTGACCTTGGTGTTGCGGCTGACCTCGCCGGTGAAGCGGACCTGGAAGCCGACTTCCTGGCCGATGTCGACGCCCAGCTCCTCGGCGATCCGTTCGGCCACGGTGCGGGCGGCCAGCCGGCGCGGCTGGGTGTGGCCGATCAGGCCGTTCTCGCCGAGGCCAAGCTCCAGGCACATCTTAGGAATCTGGGTGGTCTTACCGGAACCGGTCTCGCCGGCGATGATGGTCACCTGGTTGGCCGCGATGGCGGCCATCAGGTCCTCGCGGCGCTCGGAAACCGGCAGCTCGGCGGGGTAGGAAATATGCAGTGTCATGGCTGGAGACAGTCTACTGGGCTTGCCGCCGGGACGACTCAGGCTGCACCGGCCGCCCGGGTGCCGCCTGGCGGGAACATGCCGGGAACATAGCGCCGCCCGGTCCCTAAAGGCCGGGCAACTGGTGGGTGTGTGGTCGGGTGGAGCCTTTTACCGGGATGCGGGACCTCAGAAGATCCGCAGGGTGTAGCTGGTGCTGGGGAGGTCCAGGGCGGACCAGGAGTCCTCCGAGCGGACCGGCGGGGTGTGGCCCCGTCCGTCGCTGCGCAGGCCCGCGATGGTGGCGGCGAGGCCGGCGATGACCAGGATGATGAGGGCAATTCCGATGAGTTCCATACCTCTATGGTTCTCCGGTCGGGGGAGTAAAAAAAGTGGCAGAAATGCCCAAAAAGCTATAATTTCTGCCACTGTCTCTGTGAGAATGGGGTCATGATCAAATCAGTGGCAATGATCGTGGTCCCCAACTTCTCGATCTTCGAGTTCGCGACCGCTTTCGAAGTGTTCGGCATCGACCGCTCTGCCCGCGGAAACGGCGTCCCCGCGTTTGAATTCCGGGTCTGCACCCCGGAGCCAGGCGACGTCCCGCTCAAATCCGGCCTCTCCATGCACGTAGGTCTCGGGATGGAAGCGGCGGCGGACGCGGATCTGGTGGTGATGTCGCCGTTCGGCCGGGACGAGGACGTCCCCGAATCCGTCCTGGACGCGCTGCGGGCCGCCCACGCCCGCGGGGCCTGGGTCATGTCCATCTGCTCCGGTGCCTTTGCCCTGGCGCGGGCCGGCCTGCTCGACGGCCGCCGCTGCACCACGCACTGGCATTACTCCCAGGAGCTCGCCAGCCGGTTCCCCGCCGCCCAGGTGGATGAAAACGTGCTCTACGTCGAGGACGACCGGATCATCACGAGCGCGGGCACGGCCGCCGGCATCGACGCCTGCCTGCACCTGGTCCGGGTGGAATTCGGTGCCAACGTGGCGGCAACCATTGCCCGGGACATGGTGGTCCCGCCGCACCGCGACGGCGGACAGGCCCAGTTCATCGACCGGCCGATCCCGCCCTGCGGCTCCGAGCCCATGGAGCAGCTGCTGCAGTGGATGGTGCTGCATCTGGACCAGGACCATTCCGTCAACGAACTGGCGTCCCGCGTCCACATGTCGCCCCGGACGTTCGCCCGGCGCTTCCGCTCGGAGACCGGAGCGACCCCCGCGGCGTGGCTCAACTCCCAGCGGGTGCTCCGGGCACAGGAATTGCTCGAGACCACGGACCTCAACATCGACGAGATCGCCCGGGAATCAGGCTTCGGCCACTCCGTGCTGCTCAGGCACCACTTCACCAAAGTGCTGGACACCAGCCCGCAGTCCTACCGCCGCACCTTCCGCGGGCACCTGGCCGCCGCTGTCTAAGCCCCAGGTCCCAGGATGCCGTCCGACGGCGGCAGGCCGCCCGGCTGGGCGGGCGTCGACTCTGCCGCAGCCCGGGTGTGGTCGACCAGTTCCCGCCAGGGTCCTGTGACGGACTGTTCCGGCAGTGTGGCCCTCCGCTGGCCGGCGCGGATGCTGTAGAGGAAGCGGTCAGGCTGCCCGTTGGCCGCCCGCGCGGTTTTCGGCGCATCGTCCCAGGGGCACGCCTCAACGAGCGGCTGCCACAGTTCCTTGTCATCCGGGGGCGTGGCCAGCACGGACCAGGTCCGTTTCATGCCGGCAATGCCGCCGCTGCGCTGGACGGTGATTTTCACGGGACTGGGATTTTCATGGAGCCGGGACCTTCATGGAGTGATCCTCAAGGGTTGCTCAGAGCTTGACCTTCACAGTTTCCCACGCCGAGCGCACGGCGTCATGTTCCTTGGAGCCCGCACCGAAGAGCTCCTTGGCGGACAGCGCCGTGGCCTTGGCAAAGGCGCGGAAGGTGGCGTTTGGCGCCAGGGTGCCGCCGGTCAGGGTCTCGTACCAGATCTGCGCGGGGGCGTCCCAGGCGTTGCCGCCCAGGGCCGTCGCGACCAGGCAAAATGCCCGGTTGGGGATTCCGGAGTTGAGGTGCACCCCGCCGTTGTCGGCGCTGGTCCGGATGTAGCCGTCCATCGAGTCCGGCTGCGGGTCCTTTCCCAGCACGTCGTCGTCGTAGGCAGTTCCCGGTGCTTTCATTGAACGCAGGGCCGAGCCCTGGACCTGGTCCGTGAACAGCCCTTCGCCGATCAACCAGCTGGCCTCCGCCGTCGACTGCTTCCGCACGTGCTGCTCAACGAGCGCTCCAAACACATCGGACATGGACTCGTTCAGTGCACCGGCCTGGTTCCGGTAGGCCAGACCGGCGGAATACTGGGTCACGCCGTGGGCCAGTTCGTGGCCGATGACGCTGAGGGACTTCGTGAACCGCTCGAAGACCTGGCCGTCACCGTCCCCGAAGACCATCTGACGGCCGTCCCAGAAGGCGTTGTCATAAAGGCGGCCGAAGTGGACGGTGGCATCGAGGGGCATCCCGTTGCCGTCGATGGAATTCCGGCCGAACGCCTCGGCATAGAGCCGGTGGGTGTGCCCGAGCCCGTCGTAAGCCTCATCGGCCGCCGGATCGCCGGTGGCGGGCTCGCCCTCCTTCCGCACCACGCTGCCGGGCAGTTGTTCCGAGAACTTCGCGTCGTAGACGGTCCGCTCCGGAGACGCGGGCTTGAGCCCGCGCATCCCCGGGGGAGGAGCCGGGGAAGGGACAATCCGGGACGCCTGGAAGCTTTTGACGTGCAGCAGCGCTTCCCGCGCCGCACGCGCTGCCCCGGAGAGCCGTGGTTCCTGCTGCGCTGCCAGCCGGCGCAGCATGTACGGAGGAATGATGGAACAGAACATGCGAGACCCCTTTTACTTAGGCGGGGCCACCGGCCGGTGCGCAGCCGACTCCCGGTCCGCCGCCGCCGCCGGCCGCCGGAACCCCGCTGCCGATGGACAAAGCATACGAGCGGGCGCCGACATTTGGCAGGGGACCGGGCCGGCGATTGTCCGTGCCTGTTCGTGGTCCGTGCCCGGACGTAGAATCGCGCATGGAAAAACTGCGATATTCGGTGACGGTCAATGCGCCCGTGCAGGACGTGTGGCACTCGATGCTGGACGATGCCAGCTACCGGGAGTGGACCAGGGTCTTCAACTCCGGTTCCCGCTACGAGGGCGGCTGGGACCAAAGCGGCGAAATCCGGTTCCTGGGTCCGGACGACGACGGCTCACTCGGCGGCATGAAAGCGACCGTTGAGCAGTACAGGCCGCACGAATTCATTTCCCTGCGCTACACCGGCCAGATTGTCGGCGGTGTGGATGACACCGCGAGCAATGCTGCCAAGGCCTTCATCGGTGCCCACGAAACCCATGCGTTCAAGGAATCAGACGGCGTCACCACCGTTGACGTGGAGCTCGACGGCGAGGAGGAGTTCGTCGCCGAGTCGCGGAGCTGAGCCGGCGGACTTGCCCGGCCGGCGCCTCTCAGGGCGACCGCGGGTCAAGGACGAACTGTTGCGCCATGGTCCAGAGGTTGGTGGTGGTCCAGTAGATCAGGACCCCGAGGGGGAAGAGGATGCCACCCACGCCGAAGATGACCGGCAAGGCGTAGAGCAGGGTTCTCTGCTGCCACATGAACGCAGCTGCCGCGGTCTCAGCGGACAGGTTCCTGGCCAAGATGCGCTTCTGGGTGATGAACTGCGCGGCCGTCATGGTGAGGATCATCAGAATGGCCAGCACTGCGGCGCTGAGGGGATCACCGGCGCCGACGTGGAGCAGGGAAGCGGACAGGGGAGCGCCGAAGATTCTCGACGCCCCGAACTGCACCACCTGCTCCGCGGTCATCGCCCCGATGCCCTGGCCCTTGGCGGCCGCCGTCGCAATGCCTGACATCACGGTGAAGAGCGCGAAGAAGAATGGCACCTGGATCAGCAAAGGAAGGCACGCCGAGAACGGGTTGGTGCCATGCTTTTTGTACAGGGCCATCTGTTCCTGCGCCATGGCCTGCCGGGACAGCGGGTCGGTCTGGCCGTTGTACTTCTCCTGCAGCTTCTTCAGATCAGGCTGCAGCAGCCGCATGCTGCGTTGGGCCTTGATCTGCTTCAGGGATACGGGAATCAGTGCGGCGCGGATGACCAGCACCAGGCCGATGATGGACAGGGTCCAGGTCCAGCCGCCGGCCGCCGCCATGCCGATGGTACCCAGGCCATCGTGGAGTCCCACCATGATGGCCGAGACCAGCCATTGGAACGGAAACAGCAGCGCTGCACCGAAGTCCATCCGATGTCCCCATTCGTAGGGCCGCAGCGCGGCCTGTAAACCTGCACCCTGTCAGCAAACACGAAAGAACCCCCAGAATCCAGTGGATCCTAGGGGTTCTTGGCTGTGCCCTCGATTGGAATCGAACCAACGACCTTCTGCTCCGGAGGCAGACGCTCTATCCCCTGAGCTACGAGGGCAATCAGGGTTCCTGCCGTTACCGGCGGGACGTCCTAGAGCTTAGCAGGAAGGTGGCCTCCAAGGGAAAATCGACGCGCTCAGTAGCCCGAAAAGGAGTCCACATGGACGCGCCGGGCGCCGGCATCCCGCGCAGCGGCGCGGAGGGAGCGGACGCTGGCGGGCGAACCGGAAACGAAGACGTCACGGCCGGCGATGTCCGGCACCAGCGTCTTCAGCGAACCCCCGGCAATCCTGCCGGGCCCTGCATCCTGCATGGACGGCGGCGGGACGGAGCCATCTGCGAGCCGGGCCAGAACCCGGGCGCCGGAACGTTCGAGCTCCCCGGCGTAGGCCAACTCCTCGGCGTTCCTGACCAGGTACAGCAGCACTACGTCCCTGTCCCGGGCCGCGCCCGCGGCCAGCTGGGCCAGATAAGGCGTGATGCCGATCCCGGCCGCAATCAGCAGCACCGGCGTCGAGGGTTTCCGGGGCAGGACGAAATCTCCGCCCACGGTGGTGGCGGTCAGTTCTTCGCCGTGCTCCAGGTCCAGCAGCGACCGTTTGGCCGAGGACAGCGGCTCGGCTGTTCCCACCCCGATCCTCAGCTCCGGGGCGCCCGGAGCGCTGGTCAGGCTGAACACCCGCCGCCGCCCCTTGCCATCGGGCTTCCCGGCAGCCTTGTCGTGGGGCAGGTGCAGCTCCAGATACTGGCCGGGGCTGAACCGGACCGGATGTTCCGGCATGAAATGGAACTCGGTCGTCGTCGGCGTCAACGGCCGGGAGCCCTTGAAGCGGAGCCGGACGCCGCCGCGCTGCCCGGCGGCGAAGGCGAGGGCGTTGCCGACGAGCAGCGCCAGTTCGGGGGAGTTGGCGACGAAGCCCAGGTTGTACGGGATGGCGAACAGCAGCCCGACGACGGCGGCAAGGGCCAGCTGCTGCCAGCGCCGCGGCGGCAGCGTGAGCGGCTCCGTGAGCATAAAGCCGACGAAGAACAGCACCGGACGCTGGGCCAGCGGCTGCCACAGTGCCTCGCCGATCCCCGCACCGGCCCGGAGCAGTTCGGCCGCCACGATGGACACGGCCACCACCGTGAACACGGTGGCCATCAGCATCTTCCGCACCCGGTAGAGCACAAGGAGCACACCGGGCAGCAGGAGCCAGAGCATGGCAGGTGTGGCAGCCCACCAGGTGGCGATGTTGAGGCCGGTCAGCCCGGTGATGAAGGCCCCGGCCGCCGCCGGATTGAAGATGTGGCGGCCGCGCCGGGCCAGGGCGTACTTGGAGGCGGAGGCCAGGACGCAGGCCAGCGCCACACCGGCCAGGTCCAGCAGCTGCACCCCCGCCGAGATCTGCGTCGGCCAGAACAGGAAGTACAGCAGCAGGCCCGTGATCAGGGACGACTCGGTATGCGGGCGCACGTGGAAAAGGGCCGCCAGTGCGCGGTTGGAGCCGTACGTCAGTCCGAGGCACAGCGCCAGGTGCGCAAGCATCTCCGGCAGCCCGAAGGTCAGCCAGCCGAGCACGTTCAGCAGCAGGCTGTATGCCGCGAGCACGGCCAGGACCCAGAGCACCAGCCGGTACATCGTGAACCGGCCCAGTGCAGTGTCCAGCCGGGAGCCGATGGGAGTCGAGATTACGGCAGTCATGAGAACAGCGCCCCTTCAAATTCGGCCGAATATTCGGCGTGCCCGTCCGAGTACACGGTCAGCCAGGAAAAATCGAAGACGGTCCGCAACCGGGGTCCGTCGACGAAAAACAGGGCGGTTGCCAGCGCGTCGGCCAGCATCGCGGTTCCGGCCATGGCCCAGCTGGCCACGACGGTCCGCACGGGCGCGCCCGTGGTGCCGTCCAGGACATGGTGCAGCCCGTCTCCCCAGGTCCGCCGGTTCGCGGCGGACGCGCACAGGGCGCCGGCGCCAAGGCTGATGACGCCGATGGCGCGGGACGGATCGTAGGGGTGCTCCAGGGCTACCTCGACCGGCGCCGTCCCGGGGTTCAACAGGTCCCCGCTGGCGTCGATGAAATGCTCGCCGATCCCGGCGGCGAGGAGTTCGGCGGAAAGCAGATCGGCCAGCTGCCCCTTCCCCGCCGCGCCGACGTCGATCACGACGGGCGCGCTAATGGTCAGCACCGTGCCGTCCCATTCCAGCACGTCTTCCCAGCGCGGGGCGGGAAGCGGGGGACCGCCGGGCCGCAGCGAGTACCCTTCGTCGTAGCCGAGCTGTTCGAGGCTGCCGCCGATCAGCGGGGTCATGGCGCCGTCGCTGAGCCGGTACAGCGTCTCGTAGAGCGGGCCGAGGCCGGCGGCCCCCGCGGGCAGCTGATAGCTCCCCGGCTGCCGTGCCGCCCGGGCTACGAGGGAGTCCGGCCGGAATCGGGACCAGGCGGCGTCGTAGTCCGCCACGACGTCGAGCAACCGCCGGCAGTGCTTCTCCGGCAGCGGGGAGGGCGTGGAAACCTCCCAGCGGGTACCGATCCCCTCGAAACTGAAGTCCGTCCAGCCCGGATGCGGCACGTGGCCTCCCTACCGCCCGGCTGCCGGACGACTACGCGGCATCGGCCTTGATCTTTTTCACGGCCGCGTTGAAGCCGCCGCTGGTCAGCGAGGAACCGGCCACCTTGGAGACCTTGATCTCATCGAGACTCTTGCCCATGATCTGGGACTTGATGCCGCCGGCGAACTCGCCCTGGAACTTCTTGGTATTGGGGTTGGACGGATGCGGGGTGATGGTGACATCGGATACCGTCCCGCCGGCCAGCGTCAGCTGCACGCCCACCGTCTCGGTGCCGTTCGGCGAAATGTAGTTGCCGTCGGCGGAGTAGATGCCGTCCTTGTAGTTGCCGTTTGCGGTACCGGGCGCGGACGTCGCGCCCGGGGCAGCCTGCGCTGGCGTGTTCTGGGCGCCGGGTGCGCAACCGGCCGCGGTTCCGGCCAGGGACAGGCCGGCGATGCCGACCAGGACGGTCTTGCGGAGCGAGGTGTTCATGCCGAGGCTCGTTTCATGGGTCGATCGGACAAGTTTGATCGGACAGGGGGTGTCGCTCAAGGCGGTTACACCGATGACAACGTTCTCTTCAGCCTAATGGTTCACTCCGGAGACGACCTTGAAAAGATTGTGTCGACCGGCCCGTGATGCCGGGGCCCTCATGCGGCCGGTCCGGTGCCGCTGCGACGGCCCGTCATGCCGCCGCCGAATTCCGCCACATTGCGGGCCACCGGTAGGCTGGAACCGTGACCCCAGAAGAACTCTCCCTCGCCATTTCCGCCTGCCTGAAAGACGCCGTCGCTGCCGGCGAAATCGGGCTCTCCGCATCCGACGTCCCGGATGAGGTGCGCGTGGAGCGGCCGAAGAACCGGGACCACGGCGATTGGGCCACCAACATCGCCCTGCAGCTGGCCAAGTCAGCCGGCTCCAATCCGCGGGAGTTCGCCGCCGTTCTCGGCGCACGGCTGAAGTCCATCGACGGCGTCTCCGCCGTCGACATCGCAGGCCCCGGGTTCCTTAACATCACGGTGGACGCCGGCGCTGCCGGCGCCCTGGCCAAGGCAATCGTTGAGGCGGGCACGGCGTACGGCACCAACTCGGCGCTCGCAGGCCACGTGGTGAACATGGAATTCGTCTCCGCCAACCCCACGGGCCCGCTGCACATCGGGCACACCCGCTGGGCGGCCCTGGGCGACTCGATCGCCCGCGTGCTCCGGGCATCCGGCGCCGATGTCACGGCCGAGTACTACGTCAACGACGCCGGCTCGCAGATGAACGTCTTTGCCCGCTCTGTCCTGTCCCGGCTGCACGGCCGCGGCGTTCCCGAGGGTGGCTACCCGGGCGAGTACATCGCGGACCTCGGCCATGAGGTCCTGACGCAGCACCCGGACATCCGCGAACTGACCGATGTGGCGGCGCTGCCGGTCATCCGCAGCGCGGCCTACAAGGCGCAGCTGCACGACATCAAGCGGACCCTTGCGGAGTTCGGCGTCGACTTCGATGTGTACTTCTCCGAGCAGGAACTCCACGACGCCGGTGCCATCGAGGACGCCGTGGCACGGCTCCGCGAACAGGGCCATGTCTACGACGACGGCGGCGCGGTCTGGCTGCGCACCACGGACTTCGGCGACGACAAGGACCGCGTGATGATCCGCGCGAACGGCGAGCCGACGTACTTCGCCGCCGACGCCGCCTACTACCTCTCCAAGAAGGACCGCGGCTTCACCGAAAAGATCTATCTGCTCGGCGCCGACCACCACGGCTACATCAACCGGCTCAAGGCCATCGCCGCCGCCGCCGGCGATGACCCCGAGGTCAACATCGAGGTCCTGATCGGCCAGCTGGTCTCCGTCAACGGCGCCAAGCTGTCCAAACGCGCCGGCAACATCATCGAGCTCAAGGACCTGATCTCCTGGCTGGGCAAGGACGCCGTCCGCTACTCGCTGGCACGCTTCCCGGCCGACTCGCCGCTGACCCTGGACCCCGAGCTGCTCAAAAAGCACAGCAATGAGAACCCGGTGTTCTACGTCCAGTACGCCCACGCCCGGTCCCGGGGCACGGCCCGCAACGCGGTGGCTGCCGGCGTCGAGCGCCGTGTGGACGGCAGAGACAGCTTCGAGGCCTCGCTGCTGGACCACGCAACGGAGAACGAGCTGCTCTCCTACCTCGGCAGCTACCCCTCGATCGTGGCCAAGGCCGCGGAGCTGCGCGAACCGCACCGGGTCGCCCGGCACCTGGAAGTCATTGCCGGCGCGTACCACCGCTGGTACGACGCCTGCCGTGTGGCCCCGCAGGGCGACGAGCCCATTACCGATGTGAACCGTACCCGGCTGTGGCTCAACGAAGCCACCAGCCAGGTGCTGGCCAACGGCCTGGAACTGCTGGGCGTCTCGGCGCCGGAACGGATGTAACTGCCATGACCGCTGCCACAGGAAAATCTGCCAACCCGGCCTCCCCGCTCGCGCCGGAGTGGCTGCAGGTCCCCGCGGACCTCAACGCCCTGCACGAGCCGATGTGGGCGGCCGGCGTCGCCCGGAACGGCGACGGCGAACTCGCCATCGACGGCATCCCGGTCAGTGAGCTGCAGCGCCAGTACGGGACGCCGCTGTTCGTCATGAGCGAGAACGACTTCCGCGCCCGGGCGCGTGCTTTTTCCGACGCGTTCAACGACGCCTTCGCCGATATCTGCGGGGGAGTGGACGTCTACTACGCCGGGAAGTCCTTCCTGTGCACCGCGGTGGTCCGCTGGGTGGAGGAAGAGGGACTGCGTCTCGACACCGCTTCCGGCGGGGAACTCGCCGTCGCGGCGCGTGCCGGCATCCCGGGCGCCGACGTCGCCCTGCACGGCAACAACAAGTCCGACGCCGAGATCCACCGGGCCCTGGACATGAAACTGGGCCGGATCGTCGTGGACAGCCTCGCCGAGCTCGACCGCGTCGCCACGATCGCCGCAGCCCGGAACGAAACCGCCAGGGTCATGCTGCGGCTCACGCCGGGCGTGTACGCCCACACCCACGAGTTCATCGCCACCGCGCACGAGGACCAGAAATTCGGGCTCTCCATGGCCGGTGACTCCACGGAGCAGGCCGGGCTGTCCGCGGCCGAGGAAGCCGTGGCCGCGGCCTCGGGCTATGACAGCATCGAACTCCTGGGCCTGCACTGCCACATCGGCTCGCAGATTTTCGAGCCGGACGGCTTCGCCCTCGCGGCGGAGAAACTCCTGGACTTCCTGGCCGCGATGCAGGCCAAATACTCCATCGTGCTTCCGGAACTGGATCTGGGCGGCGGCTACGGCATCGCCTACACGCCCGTGGACAGCCCGCGCCCGGCCACCGAGATCGCCCAGGCGATGGCCGCCGTCGTCCGTTCCAAGTGTGCCGAGCTCAGCATCACCGCTCCCCGGATCTCGATCGAACCGGGGCGCGCGATCGTGGGCACCACCACTTTCACCCTCTACGAGGTCGGCACCCTGAAGAC
Organism: Arthrobacter sp. UYCu712; assembly: GCF_040547005.1. Lineage (NCBI taxonomy): Bacteria > Bacillati > Actinomycetota > Actinomycetes > Micrococcales > Micrococcaceae > Arthrobacter > Arthrobacter sp. UYCu712. Next base: position 151,013 of record NZ_JBEPOZ010000006.1, on the reverse strand, counting down.
TGTCCGGGTCGATACCCCGGCAGGCGGAACGGCCGGAACGGCAGATGAAGAGCCGGAAAACGTTACGTACCCGCGCCGGTATGTGTCAGTGGACGGCGGCATGAGCGATAACGCCCGTCCGGTGCTGTACGACGCGGATTATTCCGCGATTCTGGCGACGCGGACCTCCGATGCGGCCCCGCAGCTGTCCCGAGTGGTGGGCAAACATTGCGAGAGCGGCGACATAGTTGTTAGAGATGTATATCTGCCCGAGGACGTGGCAGCCGGTGATCTGCTCGCTGTACCGGGGACCGGCGCCTACTGCTGGGCCCTGTCAAGCAACTACAACTATCTGGCCCGGCCGGGCGTTGTCGCTGTGCGCGATGGATCTGTCCGGCTGATTGTCCGCGGGGAAACCGAACAAGATCTGCTGAACCGCGACATGGGAGTCTGAATGACAGAATTGCGAACCCTGAAAGTAGCCCTGCTGGGCTGTGGCAACGTTGGGGCCCAGGTTGCGCGGATTCTCATTGACGACGCCGAATCGCTGGCCTCCCGGACGGGGGCGCGCCTCGAACTGAGCGGCATCGCCGTCCGGAATGTCGATGCGCCGCGCGACGTCGAACTGCCGCACGAACTGTTCACCACCGACGCCGAGACCCTCGTCAAGGACGCCGACCTCGTGATCGAACTGATGGGCGGCATCGAGCCGGCCCGCAGCCTGATCCTGACCTCCATCCGGCACGGGGCCTCCGTGGTCACCGGCAACAAGGCCCTGCTGGCGCAGGACGGTCCGACGCTTTACGAGGAAGCGGACAAGGCCGGCGTCCAGCTCTCCTACGAGGCCGCCGTGGCCGGGGCCATTCCCATCCTCCGCCCCATCCGGGACAGCCTGTCCGGTGACCGGATCACCCGCGTGCTCGGGATCGTCAACGGCACCACCAACTTCATCCTGGACCAGATGGACTCCACCGGGGCGCAGTTCGCCGATGCCCTGGCCGAGGCCCAGCGCCTGGGTTACGCGGAAGCGGACCCGACGGCCGACGTCGAAGGCCACGACGCCGCCGCGAAGGCAGCCATCCTTGCTTCGTTGTCCTTCCACACACGCTTCGCCCTGGAGGACGTCCACTGCGAGGGCATCAGCTCCGTCAGCGCCGCAGACATCGCCGCCGCGAAGGAATCCGGGTTCGTCATCAAGCTGCTCGCCATCGCCGAGAAGCTGCCTGCCGCAGGCACGGATACGGACGGCCAGCCGGGCGTCTCGGTGCGCGTGCACCCCACCCTGCTGCCGCGTGAACACCCCCTCGCCGCCGTCCGCGGCGCGTTCAACGCCGTCTTCATCGAGGCCGAGAACGCCGGTGAACTGATGTTCTACGGCCAGGGCGCCGGCGGTACCCCGACGGCTTCGGCCGTCATGGGTGACCTCGTGTCCGCTGCCCGCCGGCTGGTCCTTGGCGGCCCCGGCCGGACCGAAACGACCACAGGCCACGTCCCGGCGCTGCCCATCGACGCCGCCGTCACGAGCTACTACATCGGCCTCGATGTCGCGGACCAGCCCGGCGTGCTGGCCCGGATCGCCCAGCTGTTCGCCGAGCACGGCGTGTCCATCGAAATCATGCGGCAGACCATCCACCGGGATGCCGATTCCAAGGTGGAGTCGGCGGAACTCCGGATCGTCACCCACCGTGCAAGCGAGGCTGCACTGTCAGCCACCGTCGAGGCCGTGAAGGGCCTGGACGTCATCAATTCCGTTACATCCGTACTCCGGGTAGAAGGAGTCTAAGTGGCTCACCAATGGCGCGGAGTCATCCGCGAATACGCCGAACGCCTGCCTGTCACCGAGGCCACGAAGGTCATCACCCTGGGCGAGGGCGGCACCCCGCTGGTGCCTGCCCTGAAGCTCTCCGAACTGACGGGGTGCGATGTGTACCTCAAGGTCGAAGGCATGAACCCCACCGGTTCCTTCAAGGACCGCGGCATGACCATGGCCATGACGGCGGCCGTCGCCGCCGGTGCCAAGGCCGTGGTGTGCGCCTCCACCGGCAACACCTCCGCGTCCGCCGCCGCCTACGCGACGGCGGCGGGGCTGCAGTGCGCCGTGCTGGTCCCCGAGGGCAAAATCTCCATGGGCAAGCTGAGCCAAGCGATCGCGCATGGCGCCACGCTGCTGCAGGTCGCCGGAAACTTCGACGACTGCCTCGACATCGCCCGGAAACTGGGGGAGTCGTACCCGGTGTTCCTGGTCAACTCCGTCAACCCCGCACGGATCGAAGGCCAGAAGACCGGAGCGTTCGAGGTGGTCGACGCCCTCGGCGACGCCCCCGATTTCCATGTCCTCCCGGTAGGCAACGCCGGCAACATCAGCGCGTACTGGAAGGGCTACAAGGAGTACTCCGCGCCGTTCGAGTCCACGACGGCCGGCACCCTGGCCCCCGTGGCCACCAAGACGCCCGTCATGTGGGGCTTCCAGGCCGCCGGCGCGGCGCCGTTCGTCGCCGGCCACCCCATCACCGAACCCGACACCATCGCGACCGCCATCCGGATCGGCAACCCGGCCTCCTGGGATACCGCCGTGGCTGCGCGGGATGAGTCCGGCGGCGTGATCGAGGCCGTGACGGACGAGGAAATCCTCTCCGCCCACCGCTGGCTGTCCGCCCGCGAAGGCGTCTTTGTGGAGCCCGGCTCCGCTGCCGGCGTTGCCGGGCTGATCAAGAAGCACGCCGCCGGGGAAGTCCCCGCCGGGAAAACGATTGTCATCACGGTCACCGGCCACGGCCTGAAGGACCCGCAGTGGGCCCTTCGGACCGAGGACGGCAGCGACGTCGAGCCCGTAAAGGTCTCCAACGACGTCGTCACGGTAGCCTCCGCCCTGGGACTGGAAGAAAAATAGCCTTGGAAACCACGCTCACCATTCCGGCCGAGTCTCCCGCCGACGCCCCGGCAGTGCCGGCCGGCCAGCTGGTCACCGTGCGGGTGCCGGCCACCAGCGCCAACCTGGGACCCGGCTACGACAGCCTCGGGCTGGCGCTGTCGCTGCACGACACGCTGACGGTGGAAACGCTGGCCGGCGGTGAGCTGGAGTTCGAACTCAGCGGCGAGGGTGCGGAAACCCTGCCGCGGGACGCGAGCCACCTGGTGGTCAAGGCCATCACCGAGGCGCTGCACCGGTTGGGTTTCCGGCACGAAGGGCTGCGGATCACCGCCGACAACGTCAACCCGCACGGCCGCGGCCTTGGCTCGTCGGCCTCCGCCGTGGTCGCCGCCGTGACGGCAGCGAATGCGCTGGTCCCGGAGGCGTCCCGGCGCGGCAAGGACTGGATCCTGCAGCTGACAAGCGACATGGAAGGCCACCCGGACAACGTCGCACCTGCCATATTCGGCGGACTGGCGCTGTCGTGGCAGGACAGTGACCAGTACAGCAGCACGTGTGCCGCCGTCGCGGAATCGGTGATTCCGGTCGTTGCCGTCCCGGATTTTGAGCTTTCCACCGAGGCGGCGCGTGCCCTGCTGCCGGCGTCGGTAGGCCACCACGCCGCGGCCATGAACTCGGGCCGGGCCGCCCTGCTGATCCATGCGCTGACGCAAAAGCCCGAATTCCTGCTGCCCGGCACCGAGGATTACCTGCACCAGAGCTACCGGGCGCAGGCGATGCGGCCCAGCGCCGAACTGATCGCGGCCCTGCGGCGCGCGGGCCACGCCGCCGTCGTCTCCGGAGCAGGACCCACGGTGCTGGTCCTTGCCAACGGGGAAGCGGAAGCGGGGGCCGTGTTCGACTTCATCGGTTCCCACACTGCAGGCAACACGCCGGAAGTGGCCTGGCGTGTGATGAAGCTGGCTGTGGACGTTGAAGGTGCTAAAGTGGAAGTGCACCGGCGGTAATCACGCAGGCGGTAATACAGTTACTGTTCAAAAGACCGCGATGTTGGCCCAGTTGCCTCTCTCATCTTTCACTGCGCAATATTCTCCGGTGCCACCTGCTTTTGGTCTGACGCAGGACTCAGCAGACACTATCTCTGCCATCTGAAATGTCAGCCCGCCGTTCCCTAAGTTCCGGGAACGCGCCAGGTGAACGCAGTATCCGGCCTTGCTGGCCAAAATCCATCCGGCAGGGCCGAAATCCCGGCTGCAGATCTGAACTGCAGCCCAGATCAAATCATCGCGTCCAGCTCCTAGTCTGGACGCCGTCGAGGGGGAAGGATCCTTCGTGACCGAAACCACTGAGCTGTCTTCAGCTGTGGAAACATCATCTTCTGCTGCCGGATCGTCAACGTCAGCACCCGCCAAGAGCAGCGGCCTCGCAGGCCTCAAGCTCGCCCAGCTCCAGGCTCTTGCCAGCCAGCTCGGTATTTCCGGCGGGTCCCGCATGCGTAAGGGCGATCTGGTCTCAGCCATTTCGGCCCATCGTGCGGGCACTCCGGTGAACAAGGCTCCGGCCCGCGCCGCTGAAAAGGCAAGCGAAAGCACCGTTTCGAAGGCCGCCGTTGCAGCGCCCGTCGCAACCACCGTCGAGGCCGACGGCCAGGACAACTCCAGGGCCCGCGGCCGTGGCCGCAGCCGGCGTGCAGGCAGCGACGGGGTCATCACGACTCCGACCGCCGAAGCACCGGCCGCTGCTGCCCCCGCGGTGGAGGCCGCCGCCGAGTCGGGCAGCACCGAAAACGGCTCCTCCGCTTCCGGCACGGAAGCCGGCGAACGCACCCGCCAGCCCCGCACCCGCAACCGCCGCCGCGGCGAAGCTGCCGCGCAGACTGCAGGCGACGAGGCACCGGCCGAGCAGGCTTCCGGCGACCAGCGCCAGGCCGAGCGCACGGAACAGCGTTCCGAGCAGCGCACGGAGCAGCGTTCCGAGCAGCGCACGGAGCAGCGTTCCGAGCAGCGCGGCGCAGACCAGCGCCAGTCCGAACAGGGCAGCGAAGACGGCCAGCGCCGCGAGAACACCCGCACCCGCGGCGGCCGTGACACCACGGAAACCGCCGGCCGCGACACCAACCGTCGCGATGACACCCGGGACAACACCCGCGACATCGACGATTCGGACGGCGGAAGCCGCCGGAACCGCCGCAACCGGCGTGACCGCAACGATCGCAATGACCGCTCGGGGGGCCAGGACAGCCGCGACAACTCCTCGCGCAACGACCGCTTCCGCGACCGCAACGACCGCCGTCGGGGACGCACCCAGGGACCGGACGTCGACGACGTCGAGGTCACCGAGGATGATGTCCTGCTGCCCGTCGCCGGTATCCTCGACGTGCTGGAGAACTACGCGTTCATCCGCACCTCCGGTTACCTGCCGGGCCCGAACGACGTCTACGTGTCCCTTGCCCAGGTCAAGAAGTACAACCTGCGCAAGGGCGACGCCTGCGTCGGTGCCATCCGTGCACCGCGTGAAGGCGAGGCACCGCAAGGTTCCCAGCAGCAGTCCGCACGCCAGAAGTTCAATGCCCTGGTCCGCGTCACCTCGGTCAACGGCAAGACCCCCGAGGAACTCAAGGACCGCGTCGAATTCGCGAAGCTCGTCCCGCTGTACCCCTCCGAGCGCCTGCGCCTCGAGACGGACCCGAAGAAGATCGGCCCCCGCGTCATCGACCTGGTTGCCCCGATCGGCAAGGGCCAGCGCGGCCTGATCGTTTCGCCGCCGAAGGCCGGCAAGACGCTCATCCTGCAGTCCATCGCCAACGCCATCACCACCAACAATCCTGAGGTCCACCTCATGATGGTGCTTGTTGACGAACGCCCCGAAGAAGTCACGGACATGCAGCGCACCGTCAAGGGCGAGGTCATTGCCTCCACCTTCGACCGTCCCGCCGACGACCACACCACCGTGGCCGAGCTCTCCATCGAGCGCGCCAAGCGCCTTGTGGAAATGGGCATGGACGTTGTGGTGCTCCTCGACTCGATGACCCGACTGGGCCGCGCCTACAACCTGGCAGCACCGGCCTCCGGCCGCATCCTGTCCGGTGGCGTGGACTCCGCCGCGCTGTACCCGCCGAAGCGCTTCTTCGGTGCAGCCCGCAACATCGAAAACGGTGGCTCGCTGACCATCCTGGCAACCGCCCTCGTGGAGACCGGTTCCAAGATGGACGAGGTCATCTTCGAAGAGTTCAAGGGCACCGGCAACATGGAACTGCGCCTGTCCCGCCAGTTGGCGGACAAGCGCATCTTCCCGGCCGTGGACGTCAACGCGTCCGGTACCCGGCGCGAGGAAAATCTGCTTTCCCCCGAGGAAGTCAAGATCATGTGGAAGCTGCGCCGCGTCCTCTCCGGACTCGAAACGCAGCAGAGCCTTGAACTCCTGACCAACAAGATCCGGGAGACCCAGAGCAACGTCGAGTTCCTCATGCAGGTGCAGAAGACAACGCTTGGTGCGAAGTCCGATAACGACAAGTAGCGTCGCGTAACCGCTCGAAAATTGGCGGTCCCGCCCCTCCGCCGGGTGGCTCACGATCTGCGATCGAGAGCCACCCGGCCAGGGCAGGCCCGAAGCCACTCCCTGGCCGCCAATTTATCGAGCGGTTGTTGGTTTAAAAGGGCCCGCCCGCAGTTACTAGACTTGAGAGAGTCGAAAGAGGTTTGAAAATGTTTGAGTCCGTACAGGGGCTGTTGGATGAGCATGATGCCATCCAGGCGCAGCTTGGGGATCCTGCCGTTTATGCTGACCAGCGGCTGGCCCGGAAACTGGGGCGGCGTTCGGCTCAGCTGAACGGCATTGTCGAGGCCTACCATGCCTGGCACGGCATCCAGGATGACCTGGCGGCAGCCAAGGAGATGGCCTCGGAGGATCCGGAGTTTGCCGCGGAGGTGCCCGAACTGGAGGCCGCGCTGGAGACGGCCGCGGCAAAGCTCCGCCGGCTGCTGATCCCGCGCGATCCCGACGATGCCCGCAACGTGATCCTCGAAGTCAAGGGCGGCGAAGGCGGCGACGAGGCTGCCCTGTTCGCTGCCGACCTGCTGCGGATGTACACCCGCTATGCGGAATCCCGCGGCTGGAAGACGGAAATGATTTCCGCCAACGAATCCGACCTTGGCGGGTACAAGGACGTCCAGGTGGCCATCAAGGGCAACTCGAACGACCCCGCCGAGGGCGTCTACGCCCGGCTGAAGTTCGAAGGCGGCGTGCACCGCGTGCAGCGCGTCCCCGTGACGGAATCCCAGGGCCGCATCCACACCTCGGCCGCCGGCGTGCTGGTGCTCCCCGAAGTGGACGAGCCCGAGGAACTCGAGATCAACCAGAACGATCTCAAAATCGACGTCTACCGCTCCTCCGGGCCCGGCGGGCAGTCCGTCAACACGACCGACTCGGCCGTCCGCATCACCCACCTTCCCACCGGAATCGTGGTGGCCATGCAGAACGAGAAGTCGCAGCTGCAGAACCGCGAGGCCGGCATGCGCGTCCTGCGCGCCCGCATCCTGGCGCACCAGCAGGAACAGATCGACGCCGAGAACTCGGCCCAGCGCAAGTCGCAGATCCGCACCATGGACCGCTCCGAGCGCATCCGCACATACAACTACCCGGAAAACCGGATCGCTGACCACCGCACCGGCTACAAGGCCTACAACCTTGACCAGGTCATGAACGGCGACCTGGAACCCGTGATCCAGTCGGCCATCGAGCTGGACGAACAGTCCCGGCTCGACGCCATCGGCGAATAAGCGCCAGGTGCCGTGGTGATGACTGATGACCCTGCGCTGAGCCTTGCGGAGGCAGTCCGCGAGGCGACAGCCGTGCTGGCCGCTGCCGGGGTTCCCAGCCCGCGGGTCGACGCCGAACTCCTCGCCGAGCACCTCCTCGGCGTCGGCCTTGGCCGGCTCCGGGCAATGATGCTGGGCGACTCGCCGGCGCCGGAAGGCTACGCCGGGCTCGTGGCCGAGCGGGCGCAACGGATCCCGCTGCAGCACATCACCGGCGTGGCGCACTTCCGCTACCTGGAACTGGCTGTCGGCCCGGGGGTGTTCATTCCCCGTCCGGAAACCGAATCAGTGGTGCAGCTGGTCATTGACTGGCTCAAGGACAGGGACCGCCGGCAGGACCTGCCGCACCCCAAAGTGGCGGACCTGGGTACCGGATCCGGGGCCATCGCCGGGTCGATTGCCCACGAAGTGCCCGGCGCCGAGGTCCATGCGGTGGAATTCAGCGAGTTCGCGCACGCGTGGGCCGCAAAGAACCTGCTGCCCCTTGGTGTGAATCTGGTCCGCGGGGACCTGCGCACGGCCCTCCCCGAACACAACGGCAGCTTCGACGTCGTCGTCTCCAACCCTCCGTACATCCCCGCCGAAGCAATCCCGAACGAGCCCGAAGTGGCGCTGCACGATCCGCCCGAGGCGCTTTATGGCGGGGGAGCGGACGGAATGGAACTGCCGACGGCGGCCGCGGCCTCCGCCGCACGGCTGCTGCTTCCCGGCGGCTACTTCGTGATGGAACATGCGGAAGTCCAGGCGGGCCGGATTGCCGGCATGCTGCGGCGATCCGGGCTGTGGACCGCAGTGACGACGCACCTGGACCTCAACGGTAAGGAGCGCGCAACCAGCGCGGTCCTCGCCTCCGGGGACGCGGCGGACAGAGCAGCCCGGAACTGATGAAAGAATAGGGCAGTGACGACTAGCTACGATTGCACGGCAGCTGAGCAGCGGGCTGCAGGACTTGAGCACGCCCAGCGGGCCATCCGGGAACACAAATGCGTGGTTTTCCCGACGGACACCGTGTACGGGATCGCCGCCGACGCCTTCTCGCCGCTGGCCGTCACCATGCTGCTTGCCTCCAAGGGCCGCAGCCGGAAGATGCCGCCGCCCGTGCTGATCCCCAGGCTCAACGCGCTCGACGGGCTCGCCACCGACGTCCCGGCTGAGGCGAGGCGGCTCGCGGAGGCCTTCTGGCCCGGCGGACTGACGCTGATCCTGCATGCCCAGCCCTCGCTGGACTGGGATCTGGGGGAGACCAAGGGCACTGTCGCCCTGCGGATCCCGGCCGACGACATCGCCCAGGACCTCCTCACCATCACCGGACCGCTGGCCGTCTCCTCCGCGAACCGCACCGGACACGCCGCCGCGCAGACGGCCGCGGAGGCCGAGGAGCAGCTCGCGGACTCCGTCGAGGTCTACCTCGAAGACGGCCGCCGGCCGGTCGAGGGTGCGGACGCCCTGCCCTCCACGATCGTTGACGGCACGGCCCTGCCCCTGCGGGTGGTCCGCCAGGGAGCCATCAGCCTGGAACGCCTGCGCGAAGTGGTGCCGGGATTGCTGGACATCGACGGCAACGCCGCCGAGGGCGAGACGCCGGCATGACCCTGCAGCGACAGTTCGTCCCTTTCCTCGAGGTCGACGCGACGCCCATGACGGTGGCCGAACTGACGGACGTGCTCAACCGGTTCGTCGCCGAAGGCGGCACCAGGACAATCGTGGGCCACAACCTGCACAGCGTGACCCTGCTGCATTCCGATCCGGAATTCCGTGCCTTCTACGAACAGAGCGACGTGGTGCTCATTGACGGCGCCCCGGTGCTGTGGCTCTGGGCCAAGGGCCAGGAAGGGGACGGCGCCATGGACCGTGCCATGGACTACCGGCTGGGTTCAACCGACTGGATCCCGGCGCTGGAGCACATCGAAGGGCTCCAGCGGATCGCGATCATCGGCGCCGGCGGTCAGGCCAACGCCCAAGCCGTGGCCCGGCTCCAGGAAGCCGTCCCGCACGCGCAGGTGGATGGCATGCCCGGCGAGGGCTGGAACGGGGAACTCGAAGCGGAAGCCATTCAATGGCTGGAGCGGCTGCGTCCGCAGCTGGTGCTGCTGGGCCTCGGAATGCCGCTCCAGGAACAGGTGCTGCAGCGGAGCCTGGCCTCCCTGCCTCCGGCCGTGTACTGCACCGTCGGCGGTGCCATCGAACAGATCGCCGGAATCCAGAAACTCGCACCGCGGTGGATCGGACGCCTCGGACTCGAATGGGCCTGGCGGCTCCTGCTGCACCCGAAGCGCGTGGCGTACCGCGTGTTCGGCGAGCCCTGGGTGCTGCTGGGACTGCTGCTCCGGCGGCGCCTCCGCCGGAAGGGCTAGTATTTGCGCGCCGGGGCCAGGCCCTAGAACTTCTGGTCCTCCAGCGGTCCGAAGCCCTTCCCGCGAAGCCCGGTGGAAAAGGCCCGGAACCAGTCGGCCAGGCCGCGGAAGTCTCCGCGGCGCAGGAAGTAGCCCAGGTAGCCGCCTACATCCGCGACGAGGGACTTGACCCGGAAGTAGCGTCGGATCAGGTACCCGCGGTTGCGGTAGTAGTAGTAGCGCTTGAAGGCCGTTTCCGGAACGATCACATGCCACCGGGCGCCGAAGACATGCTTGGTCTCCGCGAACGCGTGCGGGTGGGTGATCGCCGCCGTCGTCACCGTCCCGAACCGGATGCCCGCTTTCCGCAGCCGGAGCGTGAAGTCCACTTCGTCGCCGCGGATGAAGAGCCGCATATCGGGCAGGCCCACCTTGAAGAAAACGTCGGAGCGGATCAACGCGCCGTTGAAGAAGTGGCCGTCGTCGGGGAGGAACCCGACTTTCTCAACTTCGGCACGGTCGTGCGTGACTTTGCCGTCCAGGCGGAAGAAGAAGGACAGTCGGTCCGGGTGGCCGGGTGCAACCACGAGGGGGACGACGGCGTCGAGGTCGCGTGCCGCAGCCTCCCGGAGCAGGGTGGCGAGGCACTCGGCGTCGGCCGGCTCGGCGTCGTCGTCCATCATCCAGATCCAGTCCGCCCCGCTGGCCACTGCTTTAAGGACCGCGAGGGAGAAACCGCCCGCCCCGCCCAGGTTCGCTTCGGACCGGACGTAATCGACGTTGCCGTGCTCCGCGGCGACGTGCTTGGCAGGCTCCGTGCCGCTGTCAACGAGGCAAATGGAGCGAACCGGAGCCGTCTGGTTGTTGATGGCGTTCAGAAGAACAGCCAGCTCCCGGGGACGGTCAAACGTCACGGCGGCAACTGCTACCGACTGGGTCATCGCGGGGGTCCTTTCAGCGGGCCTTGAGTGGTTTTCCCGCCGGCGATGGGCCGTGTGACGCGAAGACAGGTGGCCGTTGGCATTAGTATCTTGACTAGAGTCCACTGTAATACAGCCCTGTCAGGCACTACGCACTGCCTGCCCTGAGCACGGCGACGGAGAAGTTTCATTTACCGAAAGACAGTTCTACGGCAATTGGCGCCACCCCCCTCCCCAAACCCGCTGCGGACACCGTGGCTGCGGAATGTGCAGCCGGGTGCGGCTGGCGCTGACGCCTCCGGGCAGGTGGCTTCGGCATGATCATGTACCTGCTGATGATGCTCACCGCCGCTGTCGTGAGCTACGCGGCCACATGGGGAGCCCGCCTGGTCGGACACAAGCTGGAGCTGTACTCGCCGATCCGCAGCCGCGACATGCATTCCACCCCGATTTCCAGGCTCGGCGGCCTGGGCATCTTTGCCGGGGTCCTCGTGGCCCTGGTCACGGCGAGCAACTCGTTCTTCGTCAAGGACATCTTCCGCAACAACGACGCGCCGTGGGGGATCCTGGCCGGTTCCGCCGTGATTGTGCTGGTGGGAGTGGCCGACGACCTGCTGGATCTGCGGTGGTGGGTCAAGCTGATCGGCCAGAGCGCCGCAGCGCTGGTGGTGGCTACGTGGGGCGTGCGGATGACGATCATCCCGTTCATATCCGAGCCGTTCGTGATCGAGAACCAGGCCGTGAGCATCGTGTTGACGGCCGGGCTGATCGTGACCACCATGAACGCGTTTAACTTCATCGACGGGCTGGACGGCCTCGCTGCCGGGGTCGCAATCATCGGGGGAGCGGCGTTCTTCCTCACGGCCTACTGGGTGCACCGGACCGCCGTTCTGCTGGACCGCTCTGACCTGGCCACCCTCCTGACAGCCGTTGTGGTCGGCAGCTGCGTCGGCTTCCTGCCGCACAACTGGTTCCCCGCAAAGATCTTTATGGGTGACTCCGGGGCCATGCTGATCGGCCTGATCATGGCGTCGGCGGGCATCGTGTCCACCGGACAGATCAGTTCCGGGCTGTACGACCGGGCCAACGGTATCCCCACGATCATCCCGATACTCCTGCCCTTCGCCGTGTTGTTCCTGCCGCTGCTGGACCTGGGCCTGGCGGTGGTGCGGCGCACCGCCCTGGGACGTTCACCGTGGTCTGCCGACCGCGGGCACCTGCACCACAAACTCCTGGACTTCGGCTACTCGCACCGCGGCGCGGTGGTGCTGATGTACCTGTGGACGTGCATCCTGGCTTTCGGGGGACTGGCATTTGCCATCTTCCCCTGGCAGATCGTGCTGGCCGTCGATGTTGCGGCCACCGCGATCATGGCCGTCGTGACGGCCTGGCCCTACCTCCGCCAACGGGCACCGCTGGCCTAGCCTCCAGTGGCTGGGGACTGCCCCGGCCGGAGCAAATGCCGGCGGCAATACGCTTTCCGAATAATTTCTATCTCGTGTAGAATTCAGGGGCGGCTTCCGGCCGCGGCCCTGCCCCGAGCAACACCCCTTCGACGATTGGGATCTTATGACCTCCAGCGCCGGTCCCGGACGCCCGTCCGGTAACGGGCCCGTTGGCGTCTCCGGTCCCACGGGATCGCTGTGGCTGCACCTGCTGGCCCTGAGTTCGGCAGCCGCCGGCGGGGCCCTGCTGCTGGCAGGGCTGGGCGTACTTCTGCTGGACGGCATGGAGGCCGCGCTTTCCTGTCTCTTCGGCGGTGCACTGGTGATGGCGTTCTTCGCGATCAGCCTGCTGGTCGGCCACTTAGCCGGCCGAAACAACCCCTCCGGCGCCATCGGCCTGTTTGTCGGGACGTATTTCATCAAGGTCGTCGGCTTTGCCGTGGTCCTTTTCGCGATCGGCGCCCCCGCCTGGTTGAACGGCAAGTGGTTCCTCGCCGGCGCTGTCGTGACAGTGGTGTCGTGGCAGTCCGCGGAAATCTACGGCTTCAGCAAAGCGCGGCTGCAGATCTATAACGACCCCGAAACCAAAGAAAGCGGCACCGATGTTTAGCCGCAAAGACGGACGCAAAAACAAGCCCCGCACCCCGAAAACCACGTCCGGTGCCCCCGGTGTATCCGAGGACGGCGGGGACGGCGGATACAACGCCGGCATCGCCGTGTTCAGCTACATTGTTGGCGGAATCATCGTCTGGAGTTTGATAGGGTGGGGTCTGGATAATCTGTGGGGAACCCGCTGGATTGTGCTCGCAGGCGCACTGCTTGGAGCCGCGGGAGGGTTCTATCTTTCTCATATGCACGGCCTCACCAGTTCCGGTACATCAGCTGGCGGGGACAATGCTGCACGTGGCCCGGCCAAGGGCGAGGAACAGTAATGCCAAATAATTTCACAGGGGGAATGGCTGACAGGAATGTCGCCGGTCCCCGACCGACGCCCAATGATGGACACTGCAGAGAGGAAACGCGTTGATCGCGCTTGCGCTCCCGGCCCAAGATTCAGGAGAGTTCACTCCTCCTGGAATTGATGAAATGCACCTGCCGGCTATCCTGCCGTGGGGTGCGGCGGACGGATTCTCCAAGCAGATGCTGCTGGTAATCCTGTCTGTCGTTATTATCGCTACATTCTTTCTGCTAGCTGCCCGTAAGGGCCAGCTTGTTCCCGGCAAACTGCAGTTCGCAGGCGAGATGGCCTATGGCTTCGTCAGGAACAGCATCGCCAAGGACATCATCGGCGGCAAAGACTTCATGAAGTACGTCCCGCTGCTGTTCAGCCTCTTCTTCTTCATCCTGGTGAACAACATCTACGGCGCCATTCCGGTGATCCAACTCCCGAGCTTCTCGCACGTCGGCGGCGCCTACGTACTGGCCGCCATTGTGTACATCACCTGGATTGGAATCGGCGTCAAGAAGAACGGGCTGAAGTACTTCAAGCTGGCCACCGTGCCGAGCGGAGTGCCTGGCTACATCCTCCCGATCGTCATTCCGATCGAGATCATCTCCAACTTCCTGGTCCGCCCCGTGACGCACAGCCTCCGTCTGTTCGCCACGATGCTGGCCGGCCACCTGATCGTCATGATTGCCGGTTCCGGCATCGAGTACCTCGTCATGCAGGAAAACGTGCTGCTGAAGGGGACCTCCGTCCTCGTGCTCGCCGGTGCGATCGCCATGTACATGCTGGAAGCGCTGATCATGGCGCTGCAGGCCTATGTTTTCACCCTGCTGACAGCCATCTACATCGAAGGCGCCCTGCACGCGGACAGCCACTAGGCACCCACAAACTTCCCCAAGGGGAATGAAGCAACCCAAACAACCTGCCGCACAGGCGGCATCTTGAAAGGAAGAAAAATGAACGGCACCATCAACGGCTCCATCAACCTCATCGGCTACGGCCTCTCCGCAATCGGTGGTGGTATCGGTGTGGGCCTGGTTTTCGCGGCTTACATCAACGGCGTGGCACGCCAGCCGGAAGCCCAGCGTGTCCTTCAGCCGATCGCATTCCTCGGCCTCGCGCTGACTGAAGCCCTCGCCATCCTCGGCCTGGTCTTCGCTTTCGTTCTTAGCTAAGCGTCGGAACCAAGCGAACATCCAGAACGAGTAGATAAGGACGGGTGAATTATGAATCAGCTGATCATCTCAGCCGCCACTGAGGGCGCGAGCCCCCTGGTTCCCAATGTCTGGGAAATGGGCGTCGTCCTCGCCGGCTTTGCTGTCCTCATGTACATCGTGGTCAAGTTTGTTGTCCCGATGTTCGAGAAGACCTTCGCAGAGCGTGCCGAGGCCATCGAAGGCGGCATTGCCAAGGCTGAAAAGGCCCAGGCAGAGGCTTCCGCCGCACTCGAAGAGTACAAGCAGCAGCTCACGGATGCCCGTGCCGAGGCCAACCGCATCCGCGAGGAAGCACGTGCCGAAGGCGCTCAGATCCTTGCGGAGCTGAAGGAAAAGGCAGCTGCAGAGTCTGCCCGCATCACGGCCCAGGCACACGCGGCCATCCAGGCCGAGCGCCAGGCGGCCGTTGTGTCGCTGCGCGCTGAGGTCGGTACGCTGGCCACCACCCTGGCAGGCCGCATCGTTGGCGAGTCCCTCGAGGACGACGCTCGTGCGGCCCGTGTGGTTGACCGTTTCCTGGCAGACCTGGAGACTCAGGACGCAGGTGTAGCTAAATAATGGCAGGTGTATCGAGCGAATCGCTGGCCGCGGCGCTGGCAGCGCTGGAAGCAAAGCTTCCCGGCGCATCGCTGCAGTTGGCTCAAGAACTCTTCGGAATCCTGGGAACGGTGGACAGCTCGGCTGGCTTGCGCCGCGCCCTGACTGACCCGTCCCGCAGCGGTGACGAAAAGTCGGCGCTGGTCAAGCAGCTCTTCGGCGGAAAAGTCTCCGCGGACGCTGTGGAAATCGCGAGCGGTCTGGCCAGCTCACGCTGGGCATCCGCCCGGGATATCGGCGATGCACTCGAGACTCTTGCCGCCACGGTGGTCATTGCCGTTGCTGAAAACAAGTCGGCCGTCTCTGCCTCGGGAATCAGCGGCCTGGAAGCGTTGGAGAACGATCTGTTCACCTTCAGCCAGGCTGTCGACTCCAACCATGAGGTGCAGCGTGCTCTGTCGGAGCCGCAAGCGAGCCCGGCGGCCAAGATTGTCCTCGCCGAAAAGCTCGTTCCCGGCGCAAGCGCGGAAGCGAAAGTCCTTATCGGACAGGCAGTTTCGCAGCCCCGCGGGCTCAAGGTCACCAGGCTCGTGCGTCGGTTCGCCGAGCTTGCGGCCAAGCGCCAACAGCGCTGGATTGCCACGGTCGGCGTCACCCGTCCGCTGACGGAGACACAGATCGGCCGGCTCCAGACGGCGCTGAACACCCTTTACGGTCGCGAGCTCAAGATCAATATGAGCGTTGACCCGGAGCTGATCGGTGGCATCCGGGTCCAGGTTGGTGACGAAGTGGTTGACGCTTCCGTTGCCGCCCGCCTGGGCCAGCTTCACCGTCAGCTTGCTTAGCTAGCCGGACAAGCACAACCTAACGAAACGAAACCCCGGTCATCGTGAGCAACGATGATCACGAAAACAGGAGAGCAGGGACTGCAGATGGCCGAATTGACCATCAACGCCGACGACGTCCGTATTGCGTTGAACGAGTTCGCGGCGTCCTACGAACCCGGAAACGCAGAGCGCGTAGAGGTCGGCCGTGTAACAACCGCAGGTGACGGCATCGCCCGTGTTGAGGGTCTTCCCTCGGTCATGGCGAACGAGCTGCTTCGCTTCGAAGACGGCACTCTGGGCCTGGCCCAGAACCTCGACGTCCGCGAGATCGGCGTCATCGTCCTCGGTGACTTCACCGGAATCGAAGAAGGCCAGGAAGTCCACCGCACCGGGCAGGTTCTGTCCGTGCCGGTTGGCGATGCCTTCCTCGGCCGCGTGGTTGACCCGCTGGGCCAACCCATCGATGACCTCGGCGACATCAAGGCCGAGACCACCCGTGCACTGGAACTCCAGGCGCCCGGCGTGACCCAGCGGAAGTCGGTCCACGAGCCGATGCAGACCGGACTCAAGGCGATCGACGCCATGATCCCGATCGGCCGCGGCCAGCGTCAGCTGATCATCGGTGACCGCCAGACCGGCAAGTCCGCCATTGCCATCGACACGATCATCAACCAGAAGGCCAACTGGGCTTCCGGCGACGTCAAGAAGCAGGTGCGCTGCATCTACGTGGCGATCGGCCAGAAGGCATCGACCATCGCGGCTGTCCGCCAGACCCTCGAGGACAACGGCGCACTGGAATACACGACCATCGTGGCTTCCCCCGCCTCCGACCCCGCAGGCTTCAAGTACCTGGCACCGTACGCCGGCTCGGCCATCGGCCAGCACTGGATGTACGGCGGCAAGCACGTCCTCATCGTCTTCGATGATCTCTCCAAGCAGGCTGAGGCCTACCGCGCAGTGTCACTGCTGCTCCGCCGCCCGCCGGGACGCGAAGCCTACCCGGGCGACGTCTTCTACTTGCACTCCCGCCTGCTGGAGCGTTGTGCCAAGCTCTCCGACGAGCTCGGTGCCGGGTCGATGACCGGCCTGCCGCTCATCGAGACCAAGGCGAACGACGTTTCCGCCTACATCCCGACCAACGTGATCTCCATCACCGATGGCCAGATCTTCCTGCAGTCGGACCTCTTCAACGCCAACCAGCGTCCGGCCGTCGACGTGGGTGTGTCCGTCTCCCGCGTTGGTGGCGCCGCCCAGGTCAAGTCCATGAAGAAGGTCTCCGGCACTTTGAAGCTGGAACTGGCCCAGTACCGCGACATGCAGGCTTTCGCAATGTTCGCGTCGGACCTCGACGCCGCGTCGCGCCAGCAGCTGACCCGGGGTGCCCGCCTGATGGAACTGCTCAAGCAGGGCCAGTACTCGCCGTTCCCGGTCGAGAACCAGGTCGTCTCCATCTGGGCCGGTACCAACGGCTACCTCGACGAAGTTCCGGTTGAGGACATCAACCGGTTCGAGACCGAGTTCCTGGAGCACCTCAAGCACAAGTCCTCCATCCTGACGACGCTGGCCCAGACCAACGTCATGGACGATGACACCGCAGAAGCACTGAAGACCGCCATCGTGGACTTCAAGAAGGGCTTCTTCGGCGAGGGCGACAGCTACCTTGTCGGTGCGGGGCACGAAGAACACGCCCCCATCAACGAGCAGCAGGTCGACCAGGAAAAAATCGTCAAGCAGAAGCGCTAGTTTCGCTGGCAGGGACTGCCGGAGCCCTTAGGTTCCGGCAGTCCCGGCCACCGGGATCTTAGGAAAGGATAAGTATGGGAGCCCAGATCCGGGTCTACCGCCAGAAGATCAGCTCGACAACGTCGATGCGCAAGATCTTCAAGGCGATGGAACTGATCGCTACGTCGCGCATCGGCAAGGCCCGCGCACGCGTAGCAGCTTCACTGCCTTACGCAAACGCGATCACGCGCGCCGTTTCTGCTGTCGCAAGCCAGAGCGAAATCGACCACCCGCTGGTTACCGAGCCGGAGCAGATCCGCCGGGCAGCGGTCCTGGTCATCACCTCCGACCGTGGCCTCGCAGGCTCATACTCGGCGAGCGTGCTCAAGCAGGCGGAAGGCCTCAACGAACTTCTCCACGAGGAAGGCAAAGAAGTCAAGACGTACCTGGTCGGCCGCAAGGCACAGGCGTACTTCGACTTCCGCAACCGTCCTTACGGGCGTGTTTGGACCGGCGGCACGGACTCACCGGAGTT
The DNA here is from genome assembly GCF_040547005.1 of Arthrobacter sp. UYCu712. NCBI lineage: Bacteria > Bacillati > Actinomycetota > Actinomycetes > Micrococcales > Micrococcaceae > Arthrobacter > Arthrobacter sp. UYCu712. The sequence goes on along the minus strand of NZ_JBEPOZ010000006.1, from coordinate 132,863 downwards.
CGCGACCGCACGGGAAGTCGGCGAAGCACTGCTGGCTGACTTTGCGACCGCGTACGAAGAGGGCGGCGTCGACGAGATCCACATCGTTTACACGCGCTTCAAGTCCATGGTGACCCAGGAGCCGACGGTCATCCGTCTTCTCCCGCTCGAAGTTGTGGAAGAGCAGGCTGCGTCCGAGTCGGACCTCCTGCCGCTCTACGAGTTCGAGCCGGAAACAGAGCAGGTCCTTGACGCTCTGCTGCCGCGCTACATAGAGTCCCGTATCTTCGCCGCCATGTTGCAGGCTGCCGCTTCCGAGCTCGCTGCCCGCCAGCGCGCAATGAAGTCCGCCGGCGACAACGCCACGGACCTCATCAAGAAGTACACGCGTCTGCGCAACACTGCCCGCCAGGCTGAGATTACGCAGGAGCTTTCCGAAATCGTGGCCGGTGCCGACGCTTTGAGCGCGTCCTAGCCAGCACGAGTCCGGGTCCAGCTGTACCTGCACCAAGAGATAAACTTAACCCCAACGCCATCTACTGAGTGAAGTGAGAGAGATGACTGCCACTGCTACCGATCACGTAGCCGCAACGTCCGGTGCTACCGGCCGTATTGCACGTGTCATTGGCCCGGTTGTCGACGTCGAATTCCCGGCTGACGCAATCCCCTCGATTTACAACGCTCTCACCACGGAGATTACTCTCAACGGTGAGACCAAGACCATCACGTTCGAGGTTGCCCTGCACCTCGGCGACAACCTCATCCGCGCCATCTCCCTGCAGGCCACCGACGGACTTGTCCGCGGTACCAACGTGGTTGACTCCGGCGGACCGATCACCGTACCCGTGGGCGACGGCGTCAAGGGCCACATCTTCAACGTGCTGGGCCAGCCGCTCGACGTTGCCGAGTCGGAACTCCAGATCAGCGAACGCTGGCCGATCCACCGCAAGGCTCCCGCCTTCGCGACCCTCGAAGGCTCCACCGAGATGCTGGAGACCGGCATCAAGGTGATCGACCTTCTCACCCCGTACATCAAGGGTGGAAAGATCGGCCTGTTCGGCGGCGCCGGCGTCGGCAAGACCGTGCTGATCCAGGAAATGATCACCCGTGTTGCCCGCAACTTCGGCGGCACCTCGGTGTTCGCCGGTGTCGGCGAGCGTACCCGTGAAGGTAACGACCTCTGGGTTGAAATGGAAGAGGCAGGCGTCCTCAAGGACACCGCACTTGTGTTCGGCCAGATGGATGAGCCGCCGGGAACGCGTCTGCGCGTGGCCCTGTCCGCACTGACCATGGCGGAGTACTTCCGCGATGTCCAGAACCAGGACGTGCTGCTGTTCATCGACAACATCTTCCGCTTCACCCAGGCAGGCTCCGAGGTTTCCACCCTCCTCGGCCGCATGCCGTCGGCCGTGGGCTACCAGCCCAACCTGGCTGACGAGATGGGCCTCCTCCAGGAGCGCATCACGTCCACCAAGGGCCACTCCATCACCTCGATGCAGGCCATCTACGTCCCCGCAGATGACTACACCGACCCGGCCCCGGCCACGACCTTCGCACACCTCGACGCGACCACGGAACTTTCCCGTGAAATCGCTTCCCGTGGTCTGTACCCGGCCGTTGACCCGCTGACGTCGACGTCCCGCATCCTGGATCCGCAGTACATCGGCAACGACCACTACAACACGGCCGTCCGCGTGAAGCAGATCCTGCAGAAGAACAAGGAACTCCAGGACATCATCGCCATCCTCGGCGTTGACGAACTCTCCGAAGAGGACAAGATCGTCGTGTCGCGTGCACGCCGCATCCAGCAGTTCCTCTCGCAGAACACCTACACCGCCAAGCAGTTCACCGGCGTCGAAGGCTCCACCGTTTCCATCAAGGACACGGTTGAAGGCTTCACGGCCATCTGCGACGGCGACCTTGACCACATCGCAGAGCAGGCGTTCTTCAACATTGGCGGCCTGGATGATGTCGAGCGCCAGTGGGCCAAGATCCAGGAACAGACCAAGTAATATGGCTGAGCTTGAGGTTGAGATTGTCGCAGCGGACCACTTCGTGTGGTCCGGAGCGGCCAAGATGGTCAAGGCCCGCACCAGCGATGGTGAAATCGGAATCCTGCCCGGCCACTCGCCCCTGCTGGCGATTCTGGCCGAAGGTGAACTGGCAATCGAGCCGGTGTCCGGTGACCGCATTTCTGTAGCTGTCGACAGCGGATTCTTCTCCGTCGACAACAACAGGGTCGTCATTGTTGCTGACAACGCCCAAATGGGTGACGCGGCTACTGCGGGGATCCGCTAGCACGACCTTGATGAACGTTACTGATCTTCCGTTCATCGTCCTGGCAACTGTCTTTGCGTTGCTGGTCTTTGCACTGTGCCTTTCGGGGGTGCGCCGCTTCAATCTGCGGCGCGCCCTTGGCACGGTGGACGCCTCCATTTGCATGGCTGGAAACAGCTGGCTGATGGGGGTTTGCCGTTATCAGGACAACGACCTCGAATGGTTCCGGCTGGCCTCCCTGAGCACCCGGCCCAAGCACACCTTCCGCCGCAGCTCGCTGGAGCTGCTGGGACGGCGCCAACCCACGGAATCGGAGCTCGTCAAAGTCCAGCCCGACGCCGTGATCGTTGAACTCCGCTATGAAGGACAGGACGTCCTGCTCGCGATGAGGTTCGACGCCTACACCGGGCTGTCCTCGTGGCTCGAGGCGGGACCGGTCATCGGCGTCGGGACCTGGCGCTAGCCGCGGTGGACTTCATCGAAGACATCAGGCTCGTCGACGGCCCGGTGCTCTGGTTTGCCTGGGCGGCCGGCCCGGCCGGCCTGGCCTATCTGCTCTGGCGGCGCGGCAACGTGTCCCGCAAACAGCGGGGGCTCGGCACCGCCGCTTCTGCCCTGGCCTCAGCCCTGCTCGCTGCCGCCCTCGTGGCCGGCGTGCACTGGTTGCTGATCTACGTTTTCTCGGTCTTCCCGGCAGTCCTTCCGTTCGATGTGCTCGCGTGGTCTGTTCCTCCCGTCGCGGCTGTGCTGCTCCTGGCCCTGCACCTCCGGAGGAGCTGGCGGGCCGGACCCGCCGCGCAACCCTGGCGGAAGACTGCTGCCGCCCTGGCTGCTTTCCTCGGCGTGCTGACCCTGTCCGCCGTGCAGATCAACGACTACTTCGGGCTCAACCACACGGTCAGCGACCTCACCGGGACGGCCGTGGCCCGGATCCAGCCCCTCGAGGACGGCCTGAAGCGCGCCGCAGGCGCATCCACCGCGGTCAGCCTCGCCCGCTGGCAGGCGCCTGCCGGCCTTCCGGACGGCGGGCAGCTGCGGCGGGCCCCGATTCCGGGGACGGCGTCAGGCTTCCAAAGCCGCGAGGCCTATGTCTACCTTCCGCCTGCGTACTTCTCTTCCCCGCGGCCCGCGCTGCCCGTGCTGGTGCTCTTTTCCGGCCAGCCGGGGGCGCCGGCGGACTGGCTGACCGGGGGAGCGCTGCGCAACCGGATGGACCGGTTCGCGTCGGCGCACCATGGAGTGGCGCCGGTGACGGTGGTGGTCGATCCGAACGGCTCCGCCGCCGGCAACACGATGTGCATGGACAGCCGGATCGCCCAGGCCGACGCCTTTCTGTCCCGGGACGTCCCGGCCTGGATCAGCGGGACACTCGACGTCGACCCCGACCACCGGCAGTGGGCGGTGGGCGGATTCTCCTTCGGCGGCACGTGCGCCATGCAGATGGTGACCCGCCATCCGGAGACCTACCCGGTGGCGCTGGCGTTCTCCAGCGAACAGGAACCGGCCATCGCCAAGGAACGGGACAAGACCGTGGAAGCCTCATTCGGCGGCGACGCGGAGGCCTTCGACGCCCTCACGCCGTTGCGGGTGATGACGGAGCGGCGCTTCGAGGGGGAGGCCATCTACTTCGCCGCCGGTGTCCGCGATCCCGAGTTCCTCGGCTACATGGACGTCCTCTCGGCAGCGGCGCGGGCTGCCGGCTTCACCGTGCAGACCCGCAGCATCGCCGACGCAGGGCATTCCTGGGCGACGGCGTCCAGCGGGTTGCCGGGCGGCCTTGATTTCCTGGCGAAGCGCTGGGGAATCCAACCGTGACGGGCGTGCTGAAGCATTTCCGGACCATACCCTTCACGCTGGCCGTCCTCGGCGTCTTCCTCGCGACGGGGGCGGTGACCGGCAGTTTCCTCTCCGGACCGCCCGAACGGCTGCTCGACCTGGCCTCCGTCAGCGCCTCCGGCCTGAAGGCGGGGCACTGGTGGTCCTTGTTCACGTCGTTGTTCTTCGCGACCAACCTGCTGGCCTACGTTGCTGCCGCGCTGATGATCCTGCTGCTGCTCGGCCTTGCCGAACGGCAGCTCGGCGCCCGGCGCACGGCCGCGTTCTTCGTTGCCGGCCAGTTTGCTGCCGTCACCTTGTTCCTGCTGGCCACCCAGCTCGCCCACTACGCCGGGGACGGGTGGCTGGGGCTAATGGTCAACGCCCGGTTGATCGGGCCCTACGCCGCGGTCCTCGCCGTCTCGCTGGCGTCCAGCGGCCTGCTGCCAACGCTGTGGCAGCGCCGGCTGCGGACGGCCGTACTGTCGGCCTCACTCCTGCTGGTGCTGTACGTGGGCCACCCGGAAACCGTCGTCGGGCTCGCGGGGGCACTTGCCGGGATGGCTGCGGGATGGTGGATCCAGGGTGACCAGGGCACCCTGCACCGGCACCGCTCAACCGGGCGCGAGACGCGGAACCTGCTCGCCCTCACCGTCGCGATCTTTGCCGTCGGGCCCATCCTCACAGCGGCGGTCAGGAGCCCCACCGGGCCGCTGGCCCTGCTGCGGGACGTTGTCCTGAACCCGCTGCCCACGCTGAGCCAGCTGGAGCGGAACTGCGGCGGCACCGTCGACGTCGGGTGCCTTGAGGTCGGCCGGGCGGGCTTCGCCGGCCCGCTGGGTGTCGCCCTTGCCATCGTGCCCGTCGTCCTGCTGCTCATCTGCGCGGACGGCATGCGGCACGGACGCAGGCTCGCCCTGCGGATCGCCATCATCGTGCAGCTCGCGGTGACGGCGATGGCTGCCGTGTACCTGGCCCTGTTCGCCCGGATGCCGCACTATCCGAACAGCCGGCCGCATGCGGGCGTGCTGGGTTCCGGCTTTGTCCACGTGCTCCCGCTCGTGGCGGTCCCGCTGCTGCTGGTGGTGCTGCTCTGGCTCAACCGCCGGCAGTTCCGCGTCGAGACCACCCCGCGGGCCCGGCGCATTCTCGGCATAGTGGTCGGCGGCACCTGGCTGCTGCTGGCGGCAGGCTACACCGCCGCCTGGCTCGCCGCCGGCGGCATGGCCCGCGACGGCGGCCTGCTGGGACTCGCCGCGGAGCTGGCGCGGCAGTACCTGCCGCTGCCGATCCCCGGTGCCTACAGCCGGATCTTCCAGAACCGGGACGCCCTCGAGGCCTTCCTCTTTGCCTACTCCGGCATCATCTTCTGGGGTGTTGCCCTGGCCGCGGTGTGGCTGGTCCTGCTGCGCCGGCTGCACCTCACGGACGCCGGCAGCGGGGACCGGGACGTGGCCCGCGGGCTGATCCGGCAGGGCGGCGACTCGCTCTCCTGGATGGCGCTGTGGGAACCGAACAAGTTCTGGTTCACCCCGGACCGGCGCAGCGGGGTGGCCTACCAGCAGCACGGCAACGTGGCGCTGACCCTTGCCGGCCCGTTCGGACCGGCGGAACTCCATGAGGAGACCGCCGCCGGGTTCGTGCGCTACTGCGCCCAGCATGCGCTCATTCCGTGCTTCTACTCCTGCACGGATCAGCTGTGGCCGTCGCTGCAGTCGCGGGGCTTCCGCCGGGTGGGCGTGGCACAGGAAACCCGGCTGGCGGTACGCCAACTCGAATTCAAGGGCAAGGAATGGCAGAACGTCCGGACCGCCCTGAACCGGGCCACCAAGACGGGCGTGCAGGCAGTGTGGGGCCGCTACAGCGACTTCCCGGCGCCGCTGCGGCTCCAGCTGAGTGAAGTCTCCGAGGAATGGGCGGCCCAGAAATCCGTCCCGGAAATGGGATTCACCCTTGGCGGCCTCGACGAACTCGACGACGACGAGGTGCTTTGTTGCCTGGCCGTCGACGCCGCGGGCCAGGTGCAGGGCGTCACCAGCTGGCTGCCGGTGTTCGAGGACGGCCGGCTCGTGAGCTGGACCCTGGACTTCATGCGCAGGCGCGGCGAGGCCTTCCCCGGCGTCATGGAGTTCCTCATCGCCTCTGCCGTGCAGGAGCTGCGGGGCTCGGTGGAGGTCATTTCGCTGTCCGGCTCGCCGCTCGCCAAGGACGCTGACGCCAACAAGCCCGAGGGCCTGGCCGGGATCCTGGACGTCGTGGGCAGGGCCCTGGAACCCGTATACGGGTTCCGGTCCCTCGCCACGTTCAAATCCAGGTTCAAGCCCGACTACCGCACGCTCTACCTCTATTACCAGGACCCGCTGCAGCTGCCCGCGATCGGACGGGCGCTGAGCCGGGCCTACCTGCCGGGCCTGTCAGTGCGGCACAGCGCGCGGCTGCTCAGGACGCTCGTCGGCTGATTGCACGGGCCCGGCCATGTGCGGACCATTCCGGAACGCCGGCGGGAATGCGAATTCACTGTTCTTCCGGCAAACAAAAGAATGATCCCCGGCACCAATGCCGGGGATCATTCATCGCGGAGACTGCCTGGGGCAGCCCCCCAGCGGGAGACTAGACCAGCGTGACGCCGGTAGCCTGGGGGCCCTTGGCGCCCTGGCCGATCTCGAACTGAACGCGGGCGTTCTCGTCGAGGGTCTTGAAGCCGCCGGTCTGGATCTCGGAGTAGTGAACGAAGACATCGCCATCGGAGTCATCCGGGGTGATGAAGCCGAAGCCCTTTTCAGCGTTGAACCACTTGACGGTTCCCTGTGCCATGTATTTCTCCTCATTGTCAATCTCGTTTAAGTCCGGCACACTTCGCGCCGGCCTTGGTCACTCTGCGAGAAGAACCTTTGGCTTCCGGACCGGGAAAACCGGGCTTCGGCGGCAGGAGCTTCACGCTCGCAACATGTCTTGCGAGCATAAAAAAACACCTACACAAAGACTCGTATAAGAATTTCATGACACTTGCGTAAGGTCAACGGTCCCGGCAGAGAATTCCTCAAATTTTGTACAAAGAACTGATGAACCCCAACGGGAGCGAATTCCCGGGCCGGAACCGGTGCCAGGAAAGGGCGGTGCGCTAGAACAAGCGGGATTCGCTGTCGTCGACTCCGCGCATGGCGTCGTAGTCGAGCGTGAGGCAATCGATGCCGCGGTCCTTCGCGAGGACCCGCGCCTGGGGCTTGATCTGCTGGGCCGCGAAGACTCCGCGGACCGGGGCCAGTAAAGGGTCTCGGTTCAGCAGTTCAAGGTACCGCGTGAGCTGTTCGACGCCGTCGATGTCGCCGCGGCGTTTCAGCTCAATGGCGACGGTGGCGCCGTCGGCGTCCCGGGCCAGGATGTCCACGGGGCCGATCGCGGTGAAATACTCGCGGCGGACCAGGGTGAAGCCGCTGCCCAGGAGCTCGATCTGGTCGGCCAGCAGGCGCTGCAGGTCCGCCTCCACGCCGTCCTTGATCAGGCCCGGGTCCTGGCCCAGCTCGTGGGACGTGTCGTGCAGCTGCTCGTGGATGTTGATGATCAGCCGGTCATCGGTCTTGGCGGACTGGACGGTCCATTGCTCGATCACCCCGACCTCGACGTCGATCTCCTCCGGGGTGGAGACGCGCAGCGAGGCCGGCGGACTCATCCAGTTCAGCGGCTTGTAGGAACCGCCGTCGGAGTGGACCAGGACGGAACCGTCGGCCTTGACCAGCAGGAGGCGGGTGGCCAGCGGAAGATGGGCTTTGAGCCGGCCGACGTAATCGACGGAGCAGCGGGCTATGACTAAACGCACCCGGTCAACTGTACCGGCTGGAGGGAACGGGGGGCTCCGGCCTGGGGCAGAATGGAACCATGCCCCGTTCCAACCGACCCCGCCGAGCCGTCTCCGGAAGAACGGCCACCGGAAGGGCCGCCGCCGGCAAGGCAGCGAAGCCCGGAACCAGGGGCGGGCCGGTACCCGAACTGGACCTGGAACGCGCGCGCTCGGGAATTGCCCGCCGGGAGAGCGCTCCGGACGGCGAATGGATGGTCCGTTCCATCACGGCGGCCAAGGCCGGTAAGACCTATATCTGCCCGGGCTGCTTCACCGCAGTCCTCCCGGGCGTGGCCCACCTCGTGGTCTGGTCCGAGGACCATATCTTCGGTGCGGCCGCCGGGCTGGCCGAGCGCCGGCACTGGCATTCGAACTGCTGGACCTCGCGCAGTTACCGGTATCGCTAAGCTGGTCAGCATGACCTTTGACCCGGCGTCGTACGCTTTCAGCCAGCCCTCCGCACCCACCGCGATCCGCGCCTCCACAGTGCTGCCGGCGCACCGCGAAAACGTGGAACTACGCACCCGGGACGGCCACCGGCTGGTCGGCGAGCTGGCGCTGCCGGAATCCGGCGGGATCAAGGCGACCCTGATCACCCTGCACCCCTTGCCGACGCACGGCGGCTTCATGGACTCCCACGTCTACCGCAAGGCCTCCTACCGGCTGCCGGCGCTGGCCGGAATCGCCGTGCTCCGTTTCAACACCCGCGGCACCGCCTCCCCGCGCGGCACCAGCACGGGGGAATTCGAGGAGGGCATCGGCGAACGCCTCGACGTGGAAGCGGCCGTGCAGTTCGCCGTGGACCGCGGCCTGCCCAACCGCTGGCTCGTGGGGTGGTCCTTCGGGACCGAGCTGGCCCTGATGTACGGTGCATCCGAGCCGGTCGCTTCCGAGATCGAGGGCGCCATCCTGCTCTCGCCCCCGCTGCACCGTGCCACCGATGTCCACCTCAAGGAATGGGCAGGATCAGGCAAACCGCTGAAAGTGCTGGTGCCGGAGCACGACGACTACCTGCAGCCGATGGCCGCGGCCGGGCGGTTCAGCCTCGTGCCGCAGGCCCGGGTGGTGGGGGTCGACGGCGCCAAGCACCTGTGGGTGGGGGAGAAGTACGCAGGCCGGGTGCTCAACGAGATCGTGGACGAGGTCCTTCCCGGCGCAACCGGGGAGACCGGGCTGCCGCGGGAATGGGACGGCCCGGTCGCCACGGCGCACGCCTGAGGCGCGCCTGCGTCAGTGGTTGTCCTGGCGGACAATAAAGATTTCCTTCACGAGCAGCATGATCGCCGCGGCCGTGGGGATGGCGATGAGGGCACCAAGCACACCGAGCAGGCTGCCGCCGGCGATCACCGAGATGACGGCCACGGCGCCAGGCACCGCGACGGCCTTCTGCATCACGCGCGGTGAGATGAAGTACGCCTCGAACTGCAGGTAGGCGAAGTAGCAGACCGCGTACACCACTGCCGTCTGCCAGCCCGCGGTGAGGGCGATCAAGGTCACGATCACGCCGGCGATCAAGCCGCCGACCAGCGGAATGAAGGCGAGCAGGGCCACAACGAAGGCGAGCAGCACGGCAAACGGGACGCCGACGATTGTCATCACGATGAACGCGAACGTGGCGTTGACCAAAGCGACGACCGCCTGGCCGATCACGTAGTTGCCGACCGAGGCCGTGATCTCCTCGGAGAGGGCCTCCACCCGGGCGCGGCGGGACCGCGGCGCCAGCCGGTACCCCCATTTCTTCATGGCGGGCAGGGCGGCCAGGAAATAGAGGCTCAGGACCAGGACAATCAGCGTCCCGAACAGGCCGTTTGCGACGGTGGTGCCGAAGCCGACGACGCCGCCGAAGATGCCGCCCATCGCCTCGGGGTTGTTGACGAATTTTTCGAGTTCCTGGCTGATCCGATCCCGCACGCCGAACTGGCTGTCGAGGCTGCGGAAGAAGTCGGAGTCGATGAAGTCCTGGATCCAGCGCGGCGCCTGCTGCACTATCTGGGTCACCTGCTGGACGATCGTGGGGATCAGGGTCGCGAAGAAGCCGGCGACGGCCACGGCCAGGGTGGCGACGGAGACGAGGATGCCGGCGGCCCGGGGGAATTTCTTGCCCTCGAGCCAGCGCACCACGGGGTCCAGGCCGAGGGCGATGAACAGTGCGGCCACTATCCAGAGCAGGAGCTGGGTGGTGTTGGAACCGATCCAGTACACGAGCAGGGCCACGCCGACGCCGACCGTCCCCATGAATCCGACGTAGAGGGGGTGCTGGGAGGACATCCGCGGCCCCGGGTTGCCGAAGCGGGCGCTCGTCTCGCTTTCCGGGGTGATGGAGTCCTGCTCATGCTCCGGCGGCATTTCGAAACGGAGCCGCGGCTGCGCGCCCGGGATCGGCTGGCGCAGGCGGCGCGCCACGGTGGTCAGGACTTCCGCCACGGCGGCCCGGCGCTTCGATACGTGCTCCTGGGGCCCCAATTCCTCGGCTCCGGATTCTGGGCTGACTTCTTGTCCGGCGGGGGACGAATCCGTGTGTTCACTCACTGCGCTTAATGCCCTTTATCTCTGGTTATCCCCTGTGGAGCCGCGGTCGCGGGCCGGATGTGACGATCAACGCAAACACTATCAGCAGGCTTGTTAGCCCGCGGTTCGCAGGTTCACATGCCCGCCGCCGGAGGCCTTGACAAATCTGCCGATCTGACTCCCGGGTAACAAAATGGTTACCATTGAATCTAAGTGTCCGCTGATGATGGGTAATATTTTGCGTTTCAAGACTGCAGTTGCATTAATGCTGCTCGGCCTCCTGACACTGTTGGCAGGAATCGGCCAGAAGACAATCTGGGCTCCGGCCGAGACCGTCACCGCCACCGCCCCTGCCGATGCCACCGCGGCGCCGCTGACCGTTTTCGACGAGAAGCTGCGCACGCTGCACGGCGGCACCGTGAAGATCAATGTCAAGGGGGAGGGCAGCTTCATGCTGGCCGTCGGCCGCCCGGACGACGTCGACGCATGGGTGGGCCCTGCCGCCCACAACACCGTGTCCGGAGTCTCCGAAGACGGCAAGGCACTGCAGCTGACGCATGCCGACGGCGAGCCAACCGCGCCGACGCCTGCCGGCTCGGACCTGTGGGTGACCACGGAGAACGCCAGCGGCGAACTGAACTACGCGTGGACCCCGCCCGCCGACGGCGACTGGTCGCTCCTGCTCGCGTCGGACGGCACCAAGCCCGCCCCGACGTCGATCACCATGACCTTCCCGAACGACACCTCCACTCCGTGGGCCATTCCGCTTATGGGGCTGGGCGGCCTGCTCATCGTGGCCGGCAGCGCGCTGCTGGTGCTCAAACCCAGGACGGGAGCCGGCAACGGCAACGGCACGGGCGGCTCCAAGGGCGGTCCAATCGGCCGCCTGTTCGCTGACCGTCCGCGGGCCAAGACCACCGGACGCGTCGCGGGCAAGGACGCCGACGGCACAACGTCCGCCATCCCCACGGTGGAGCCGGAGAAACCGGCCGAAACCATTGCCGCCGTCCCGCGCACCGCCCTGCAGCGGCTGCGCCGGTCCGGAGCGGTCCTAGCCGTCCTGACGGCTTCCGCCGTCGCAGGCAGCGGTGTGGCCGCCCAGGCCAGCCAGACCCCGGCGCCGGCCCCTTCCACGTCCACCAGCGCTCCCGCGCCGGGTCCCGCCGCGTCCACCGGCGCCGCGGCGGAGGACGCTCCCGTGCTGATCGATGCGCAGTTCCGCCGGATCCTCGAGCAGGTCGCCGGCGCCGTCGACGCCGGCGACGCGGCAAAGGATGCCTCCAAGCTCGAGCCGCGCGTGGCCCAGACGGAGCTTGAAGTCCGCACGGCGAACTACAAGATCAGCTCCCAGGTCGGTGCCTACGAGCCGCGGATGCCGGTCCGCGCCGCCAAGCTCCTGACCACCGTGGTCACCAACAAGCGGACCTGGCCGCGCTCGGTCATGGCCGTGACGCAGGGCGACGGCAACGTTGTTCCGCAGCTGCTCACGCTGACCCAGGCATCGCCGCGCGAGAACTACAAGCTGGTTGGCACCGCTCCGCTGCAGCCGGGCACGACGTTCCCGGCCATCCCCCGGGACGGCACCGAGACGCTTGCACCGTCAGAGAAGACGGGGCTCCTGTACAGCGGTGAGGAAGCGCTGGCCGGACTCGGCGACCGCCTGACCACTGCCGAGTCCCCGTTCAAGGACAAGCTCGTGGAGGGAGAATCCTCCCCGTACATCGGGGACACACTCGCCTACCAGGCGGACGTGGTCAATTCCGGTGTCAACGGGACGTTCTCCTTCACCCACAAGGCACTGCCCGAGAGCACTGTTGTGTTCCGCACCGCCGACGGCGGTGCGCTGGTCCTGGGGCGGCTGACCTTCACGTTCGACGGCACGCCCAAGGCGTCCGGTGACAAGCTGACGATCGGTGACGACGCGGCCGCCCTGGCCGGCGGCAAAGAAACCAGCACGGGCATGGTGCTGAACTTCGCCGAGTCCGTGGCCGTCTACGTCCCGCCGGCAGGATCCACGGACCCGATGAAGCTCATCGCGGCCACCCGCGGCCTGGTCGGGGCAGGCTTCAAGTAACCCCCGGCCCCCTTGCAGTAACAGCGGCCCGGCCGCAGCGGTGCGCCGCTGCCGCCGGGCCGCTGCGTTTCCAGGTGGCACCGGGCGGGGCTGCAGTGGTTAGAGTGGAGCTATGACTTCGCCAGCTTCCCGCCCGGTCCCGCCAGCTGCAGCCAACCCGCTCAACCTGCGGGGCGCCGTCGACCTCTCCTCGCTGAAGCAGCGCCCACCGGCGCCCGCTGCCGCCGGAGGAGCCGCGGCCCCTCCCGCCCCGGGAGCCCCCGGTGCCCAGACCCCCGCGGCCGACGCCACGGAACACGCCGGAAGCCCCCTGCGGGTGGAGGTGACCGAGGCCAACTTCCAGGAACTCGTGGACCTCTCTGCCCAGGTTCCCGTAGTGATCGCGCTGTGGGCCGGCTATTCACCAGGCTCCGGCGAGCTCGTGGACTCCCTGTCCCGGATCGTGGACAGCTATGAGGGCCGGATGGTGCTCGGCGCCGCCGACATCGAAGCCTTCCCGCAGCTCGCCCAGGCCTTCCAGGTCCAGGCCGTGCCGACTGCCGTCGCCGTGGTCAAGGGCCAGCCCGTGCCGCTGTTCCAGGGCGGGGCCGAGGAAGAGCAGATCCGTACCCTGCTCGATGAACTGCTCAAGGTCGCAGCAGCCAACGGTGTCACCGGCCGGATCGGTGCCGCCGGACCCGGCGCAGCCGGAGTGGAGGCCGAGGCTCCGCCGCTGCCGCCGCTGCACCAGAAGGCCTTCGACGCGATCGAGGCCGGGGACTACGCCACGGCGGCAGCCGCCTACCGGCAGGCCCTGCTGGAAATGCCGGCCGATGCCGACGCCAAGGCCGGGCTGGCGCAGGTGGAGCTGATGGGCCGGCTCCAGCCCCTTTCCGCCGCGGACACCGACGCCCTCCGGCGGCAGGCCGCTGATGAGCCGGACAACCTCGACGCGCAGCTCTGCGTCGCCGATCTGGACGTCGCCGGCGGACACGTCGAGGACGGACTCGGCCGGATCGTCTCCTTCATCGGCAGGAACTTCGGCCCCGAGCGCGAAAAGGCCCGGGTCCGCCTCCTGGAGCTGTTCGACGTCGTGGGAGCCGCCGACGAGCGCGTCGCCAAGTCCCGCCAGAACCTGGCCCGGGTGCTGTTCTGATGGGTTCGGCCCTGTTCACGCCGCTGGACCTGCGCTCCATGCAGCTGCAGCACCGTGGCTGGGTCTCGCCGATGTGCCAGTACAGCTGCGGTCCCGAGACCGGGGAAGGGGTCCCCAACGACTGGCACCTGATGCACCTGGGCGCCTTCGCCACCGGCGGTGCGGCCCTCATCCTCACCGAGGCCGCCGCCGTGAACGCCGCGGGCCGGATCAGCCCCCGGGACGCCGGGATCTACAACGACGAACAGGCTGCCGGCTGGGAACGGATCACCTCGTTCGTGCACCGCCACGGAACCGCTGACACCAAAATCGGCACCCAGCTGGCCCACGCCGGCCGGAAAGCATCCTCCTACTGGCCGTTCTCCGGCAAGCAGGGCACGGTCCCGGCGTCCGACGGCGGCTGGGACACCGTGGGACCCGGCACCGGGGCCTTCGACGGCTATGCGGCCCCTTCAGCCATGACGCTGGCGGAGATCGACGGCGTGATTGCCGACTTCGCGGCCTCCGCGGTGCGGGCCGTCGACGCGGGTTTCGACACGATTGAGATCCATGGCGCCCACGGCTACCTGCTGCACCAGTTCCAGAGCCCGCTCGTCAACGACAGGACCGACGCCTGGGGCGGCGACGAGGCCGGCCGCAATCGGCTGACCCTGGCCGTGGTCGACGCCGTCCGCAAGGTCATCCCGGATTCCATGCCGCTGCTGCTGCGGATCTCCGCATCCGACTGGGCCGAGGGCGGGATCGACGTCGAGTCCTCGGTCCGGCTGGCCCGGGCCGCCTCGGAACACGGCGTGGATCTTGTCGACGTCTCCAGCGGCGGGGCCGTGGCCCATCAGGTGATCCCGGTGGGGCCCGGCTACCAGACCGGATTCGCCGCCCGGATCCGGCGCGAAACAGGTTTGCCTACCGGAACTGTCGGGCTGCTGACCTCGGCGGGCCAGGCGGAGCATGCCGTGGCCACCGGCCAGGCCGACGGCGTGTTCATCGCCCGGGCCGCGCTGCGGGACCCGCACTGGTGGCTGCGTGCCGCGTTTGAACTGGGCCACGAGCTGGCCTGGCCGCCACAGTACGAGCGGGCCTTGCCGCGCCACTCCTTCTAGGCCCGGGTACGCCTTCCGGACGATCCTTTTCGCGGCCGGCGGCAGTTAGTCTAACGACATGACTTCTCAGCAACCGGAAACTCATGCCCCTGGGAACCTGCCGCCGGTTCCCGCCCTGTCCCTGCGCGGGCTCGCCAAGCGCTTCGGTAACAAGATCGCCGTCGACGGCCTCAGCCTGGACGTGCCGGCCGGCTCGTTCTACGGGATCGTCGGCCCCAACGGCGCCGGCAAGACCACCACGCTCTCGATGGCCACGGGGCTGCTGCGGCCCGAGTTCGGCACGGCCCACGTGCACGGCGTCGATGTCTGGCAGCGCCCGCTGGAAGCCAAAAAGCTGATGGGGATCCTGCCCGACGGCGTGCGGCTCTTTGACCGGCTGACCGGTGAACAGCTCGTGACGTATGCCGGTCTGCTGCGCGGCATGGACCGGCGCGTGGTGGCGGACCGGGTCAAGGAGCTGCTCTCCGCGCTGGACCTGGGCCAGGACGCCGCGACCCTCGTGGTGGACTACTCCGCCGGCATGACCAAGAAGATTGCCCTCGCCTCGGCGCTGATCCACGCACCCAGGCTGCTGGTGCTGGATGAGCCGTTCGAATCCGTGGATCCCGTCTCCGCGGCCAACATCCGCGACATCCTGGACCGCTATGTGGCCTCCGGCGGGACCGTCATCGTCTCGAGCCATGTCATGGACCTGGTCCAGCGGATGTGCGACCACGTGGCCGTCGTCGCCGCGGGCCGGCTCCTGGCGGCCGGCACGGTGGACGAGGTCCGGGACGGCGAGTCCCTCGAGGACCGCTTCGTCCAGCTCGTCGGCGGCCGCGGCAACACGGAAGGACTGGAATGGTTGCGCACCTTCTAAGGCTCAAGCTCACCCTGCTGCGCAACAGCGTCCGGCGCAGCCCGTGGCAGCTCGTGGGCCTCGGGCTCGGCGCCCTGTACGCGCTGGGCATCGTGGGGCTCGGCGTCGCCGGGCTGCTGTTCCTGCGGCAGGCGGACATCGCGCTGGCCCAGACAGTGGTGGTGCTGGGCGGTGCAGCGGCCCTGCTGGGCTGGGCCATCATCCCGGTGGCGGCGTCCGCGGCCGACATGACCCTGGACCCCTCGCGGTTCACCACCTCGGCTGTGCCGATGCCGCAGCTGCTGGCCGGGCTGGCCCTGGGCGGCCTCATCGGCATCCCGGGCGTGGCGACCTCGCTTGTGGCGCTGGCCACCGTAGGCACCTGGTCCCGGAGCGTCCCCGCCGCGGCGGGCGCCCTGGTGGGGGCCGTTCTGGGCCTGCTGAGCTGTGTCCTCGTGTCCAAGGTGGTGACGACGGCCACGGCAGGACTTGCCGCTTCGCGCCGCTTCAAGGACGTCAGCGCCATCGTCTTCCTCATCCCGCTGGTACTGATGGGGCCGATCGTGGGAGGCATCGCCCGGGGGATCGCCGAGTCGGGGGATTTCCTGACCGGGCTGGCCCGGGCGCTTGCCTGGACGCCGGCCGGGGCCGCCTGGTCCCTCGGCGGCGAGCTGGCCGCCGGAGACTACGCGGCCGCGTCGCAGAAGTTCGCCATCGCGCTGGCCACCACGGCCGGCCTTGCCCTGTGCTGGATGGCCCTGCTGCGGCGCGCCCTCGTCACCCCGCCCTTCGAAGGCAGCGCCAAAAAGCGGACCGGCGGACTGGGTCTCTTCGCCCTGTTCCCGGCCACGCCAACCGGAGCGGTCGCGGCCCGCTCGCTGACCTACTGGCTCCGGGACCCGCGCTACGCCGGGGCGCTCGTGGTCGTTCCGCTGCTGCCGGTGCTGCTGATTTTCCAGGGCAGCCAGACCGGCTCCTACGGGCTGCTGGTCTTCATCGGGCCGCTGACCGCGTTCCTGCTGGCCTGGTCCATCTCCTCCGATGTTTCCTACGACAGCACGGCCTTTGCCCTGCACGTGTCCACCGGCCTGCGCGGCGTGCAGGACAGGCTCGGCCGGTCCATCGCGTGCCTGGTGTTCGCGCTGCCCGCCGCGGTGGCCTTCAGCATCCTCCCGTTCCTGTTCAGCGGCGACTGGGCGCTTCTGCCGGGCGTGCTGGGGCTCTCGCTCGGGGTCCTGTTCAGCGGGATGGGACTGTCCTCGGTGGTTTCGGCCCGCTACACCGTCGCCGTGCCGCTCCCGGGGGACAGCCCGTTCAAGAAGCCGCCAGGCAACGTGGGACAGACCATGGCGGTGCAGTTCGGCGGCATGGCCGTGCTCCTGCTCCTCGTGGCCCCCGAAGCCGCCCTCGTGGCCGTGCAGCTCGTCACGGGAAGCACCGTGCCGGGCTGGATCAACCTGGTCCTCGGGCCGGTCCTGGGGCTGGGCCTGTTCGCCGCGGGGGTCCGGCTCGGCGGAAAGTGGTTGGACGCGCGCGCACCCGAGCTGCTGGCCCAGCTGGCCGTCAACCGCTGACAGGGTCCGGGAAGGACCCGACTGGGATAGCCTGCCAGTAGGGCATGCCACCCGGAACGCACGGCAGCAGTACCACCGCAGAAAGGGCCCGGACCATGGAAGTCGTTATCCTCCCCGGCAGCAAGGCGATCGCTGCGCTTGCTGCGGACGCGATCGAGCGGCTGTTGCGGCGGAAGCCGGACGCCGTCCTGGGCCTGGCCACCGGATCCTCGCCGCTGCCCGTCTACGCCGAGCTCGCGCGGCGGCACGAGCGCGACGGCCTGGACTTCAGCCGGGTCCGGGGTTTTGCCCTCGACGAGTATGTGGGGCTGCCGCACGGCCATCCGGAGTCCTACCGCGAGGTCATCAGGCGCGAATTCACGGAACAGGTGAACATCAGCCCGGCCAGCGTGCACGGCCCGGACGGTGCGGCCGCAGACGTCCCCGCCGCCTGCCAGGCCTACGAGGACGCCATCAGGAACGCCGGGGGAGTGGACCTGCAGCTCCTGGGCGTCGGCACCGATGGCCACATCGGCTTCAACGAGCCGGGTTCCTCGCTCGCTTCCCGAACCAGGATCAAAACGCTGGTTGAGCAGACACGCCGGGACAACGCGCGGTTCTTCGGAAGCCTGGCCGAGGTGCCCCACCACGTCATCACCCAGGGCCTGGGGACCATCCTGGCCGCCCGGCACGTGATTCTCATCGCCACCGGGGCGCAAAAGGCGCAGGCCGTACGGGACCTTGTCGAAGGACCTGTCGCCGCCATCTGTGCGGCCTCGGTGCTGCAACTGCATCCGCATGCCACGATCCTGGTGGACGAGGCCGCGGCGTCCTCCCTCCGGCTCGCCGACTATTACCGCCACAGCTTCGACAACAAGCCCGCCTGGCAGGGTCTGTAGGACCCCGCCAGTGCCGGGCCGGGGCCGTTCTGTCGCAAGTCCGTCGGTTCCAGCGGCTAAGATGGGTGTCATGACTAGCATGACCGATCCCCTCGAAAACGACCCGATGCGCGAGCTCTCCGGAGCCGGAACGTCGACGGCCACGATCGAGCGCGAGGAACTGCGCCAGGAAGTGGAGCCGGGCGACCGGGAACGCTTCTCGCACTACGTGCGCAAGGAAAAGATCATGGAATCCGCACTGTCCGGGGAGCCGGTCATCGCGCTCTGCGGCAAAGTGTGGACACCCGGCCGTGACCCGAAGAAGTTCCCCGTCTGTCCGGAATGCAAAGAGGTCTACGACGGCCTCCGCCCCGACAGCAGCGGCGGCAAGGGCTCCGGGGACAAGTAACCGGAGATCCTTCCCGGGCGGCACAGTCCGCCGCCCCGCTTCCGTGGTGTGACCATCACTCCTGTCCCGGCCGGGAAACCTCCGCGGGCAGGTCCCTGATTTTCCGTGCGCGGCTGGCGCGCGGCGTTCCCGGCTCATGCTTACGGTTCATCCGAAAAAGATTGGTGTTTTTGTGCTTAATTGGGTTTCTCCGGCAGCGGCAGACGTAGTGGAGGGACCCCGGTGACAGAAACACTCTTCGGCGGGCCCGTGCTGCCTCCCGCATATCCCGAACGGGCAGCCTGGGGCACCGCACCGAAGCTCCGTGCCTGGCAGCAGGAAGCCCTCGACAGCTACTTCAGCGTCCACCCGAAAGACTTCCTCGCGGTCGCCACGCCGGGGGCCGGTAAAACGACCTTCGCGCTCCGGGTCGCCTCCATGCTGATCGAGGCCGGTACCGTCAACCGCGTCACCATCGTGGCGCCGACCGACCACCTCAAGCGCCAGTGGGCCGACGCCGCGGCCAAGGTGGGCATCGCCATCGACCCGAACTTCAAGAACGCGGACGGCCAGCACGGCCGCGGCTTCGTCGGCGTCGCGGTCACCTACGCGCAGGTGGCCAGCAAACCGATGCTGCACCGCGCCAAGACCGAAGCGGCCCGGACGCTCGTCATCCTCGACGAGATCCACCACGGCGGTGAGGCCCTCTCCTGGGGCGACGGGCTCCGTGAGGCCTTCGATCCGGCCGCCCGCCGGCTTTCCCTGACGGGCACGCCCTTCCGCTCCGACACCTCGCCGATCCCGTTCGTCGAGTACGCCGAGGACCGCGACGGCATCCGGCGCTCCAAGGCCGATTACACCTACGGCTACGGCAAGGCGCTCCGTGACCACGTGGTCCGCCCCGTCATGTTCATGGCGTACTCCGGGCAGATGCGCTGGCGCACCGGCGCCGGGGATGAAATGGCCGCCTCGCTCGGCGAATCGGCAGTGACCAAGGACATCATCTCGCAGGCCTGGCGCACGGCGCTGAACCCGGCCGGCGAGTGGATCCCCGCAGTGCTGGCAGGAGCCGATAAACGGCTCAGCGAAGTGCGCCGGACGGTCCCCGACGCCGGCGGCCTGGTGATCGCCACCGACCACGACGACGCGCGGGCTTACGCCGGGCAGCTGAAGCGGATCACGGGCGAATCGCCCACTGTCATCCTTTCCGACGACGCCAAGGCCTCCAGCAAGATCGAGGAGTTCACCGCGAGCGAGAAGCGCTGGATGGTGGCCGTCCGGATGGTCTCCGAAGGCGTGGACGTCCCGCGGCTGTCCGTGGGCGTCTATGCGACCTCCACCTCCACCCCGCTGTTCTTCGCCCAGGCCGTGGGGCGCTTCGTGCGTGCCCGCAAGCGCGGCGAGACGGCATCGGTCTTCCTGCCCTCGGTACCGCAGCTGATGGCGCTGGCGAACTCGATGGAGGCAGAACGGGACCACGCCCTGGACCGCCCGGATAAGGACGACGGCGACGGCCTCTTCAACCCCGAAGACTCGCTCATGGACGAGGCGAACCGTGAGGAGAAGGCTTCCGATTCGCTGACCAAGGGCAAGTTCGAGGCCCTGGATTCGCAGGCATCCTTCGACCGCGTGCTGTTCGACGGCGGCGAGTTCGGCACCGGAGGCGAGGTGGGCTCCGAGGACGAGCTCGACTTCCTCGGCATCCCCGGCCTGCTCGACGCCGACCAGGTCGGCACACTGCTGCGCCAGCGCCAGCACGAGCAGCTGAACCGCAAGAACGCGCGCGCCCCGCAGTCTGCTGCCTCGCCTGCGGCCGCGGCGGCCCCGGCCATTCCAGACCACCGGATGTTGATGGACCTGCGCACGGAGCTCGCCAAGAACGTCGCGGCCTGGTCCGCCCGGACCGGGACCCCGCACGGGGTGGTCCACACGAAGCTCCGGACGGTCTGCGGCGGTCCGGCCGTGGCGCAGGCCAACGAGGAGCAACTGCAGACCCGGCTGCGGAAGCTGCAGGACTGGTTCATCGGGCGGAAGTAGCCCCGTGCCGGCGTGCGGCACCGGCAGGCTGCACCTCCTGCGGCCGCAACGTCCGCAGGAGGTGAGCAAAAAGGGACCGGTGACCCGGTCCCCTTTTTTGTGGCTTCGGCGGCCGTTACTGGCCGCCGGCTCCGCAGACCTCGTTGAGGGTCTGGCCGGCGGACGTGTACTTGGCCTGCAGTTCCTGGACCTTGGCGGAGTCCGGCTCGGCTTTCGCCGACTCGTCGAGGAAATCGATGATGGACTGCACCGGGGCCTTCAGCTCCTCGGCGGCGGCCGCTTCGAGGGGCCGCAGCCGGTTCGCGAGACGGGTCATGCCTGTTTTGTCGGCGTTGGACGTCGGGCCTGCGCCGACGCCCTGGATCCGGGCGCAGGTCTCCTCGGTGCTCAGGGTAGCCGGGGCCGAGCAGCCGGCGGCGCCGAGCAGGGCCCCGGCAGCGATCAGGAGGGTGAGGGTCTTTTTCATGGTGTACTCCGGGGTTATACGGGTCAGACGATAGTGGCAGGATTTCGAGTCTACTGTGGTGGCGGCGCCTTCCGGCCCGCCGTTGCCACAATCGCGCGGTCGGGGAAGATGCTCCGGGCCTCAGGCGATGTCGACGCCGCCGAGTTCCATTTCGGCGACGGCATCGTCCAGGTCCTCGGAGATCCCCACGGTCAGGCCGCGCAGCACGGTCACCGAGTACCCGGCCTGGATGCCGTCCAGTGCAGTGGCCTTCACACAGTGGTCGGTGGCGATTCCCACCACCACCACATCCTCGACGTCGTGGCTCTGCAGCCAGTCGTCGAGGCCGATCGCGTCCTCGCCGGCGGCAAGGGACCCGGGTTCCTCGTCGGTGTCCCCGCCGGCCACCGTGTCGGTGCTGCCGCCCAGCGGCATGGCGCCGGGTTTGCGGTCGCCGGTGGGCACGGCGTCGTCCGGGGCCAGGAGCCCCTCAAAGCCCGAATAGGCCGCCGTGAACTGGCCTTTGCGGAAATAGGCCTGGATGTATTCGGTGTCGAGGTCCGGGTGCAGCTCCGCCCCGCGCGTACCCGCCACGCAGTGCCGCGGCCAGCTGTCCAGGAAGTCCGGTTCCGCCGAGAAATGCGCGCCCGGATCGACATGCCAGTCCTGGGTCGCGACGATGTGGTCGAACTGGGCGTGGTGGGCATCGACATATTCGCTGATCTCTGCGGCAAGCCCCGCCCCGCCCTCAACGGGCAGCGAGCCTCCTTCACAGAAATCATTCTGCACGTCAACAATTATTAGGGCGCGGGACATTCAGTACTCCTCGTAGATGGTGGGGATGGCCGGTTCGCCGCGCTGGAGCCGGTTGACCACGGCTGGAAGCTCCTTCATGGTGGCCGCGTGGCGGCGGCGGGCGCGCACAACCCCGTCCGGGCCGGTCCAGCCGGGCAGGAGCTCACCGTTCTTGATGAACTGCTGGAGCAGCGGGCGGTCGTTGCCGTCGTCTTCCGGACGGTGGCCGATGCCCACGATCTCCTGGCTGGCGGTGCCGCGCTCGTTGAGTTTGCGCAAGGCGTACTTCCGCCCGCCCTTGCTGGCCTTGTTTTTGGCGGCTTTGGCCACCGGGACGAAGTCGCCGTCGTCGTCCGTGCGGCTGACCAGCTTGTAGACCATGCTCGCCGTCGGGGCGCCCGAGCCGGTCACGAGCGAGGTGCCGACCCCGTAGGAGTCCACCGGGGCGGACTGCAGCGCCGCGATGGCGAACTCGTCCAGGTCGGAGGTGACGATGATCCGGGTGCGCTCATTGCCGAGGTCGTCCAGGAGCTGGCGGACCCACTGGGCCTGCGCCACGAGGTCCCCGGAGTCCAGCCGGACCGCTCCGAGTTTGTCGCCGGCGAGTTCGACGGCGCTGCGGACGGCTGCCTCGACGTCGTAGGTGTCCACGAGCAGGGCCGTGCCGGCGCCCATCGAGGCGATCTGCGCCTCGAAGGCCTCACGTTCGGTGTCGTGCAGGAGGGTGAAGGAGTGCGCTGCGGTGCCAACCGTCTTAAGCCCGTAGCGGAGCCCGGCCTCCAGATTGGAGGTGGAATCGAAGCCGGCGATGATGGCGGCCCGGGCGGCCGAGACGGCAGACTCTTCCTGTGTCCGGCGGGAGCCCATCTCCACGCAGGGCCGGCCGCCGGCCGCCGTGATCATCCGCGAGGCCGCCGACGCAATCGCGCTGTCGTGGTTGAGGACCGACAGGATGTACGTCTCAAGGATGCAGGCCTCGGCGAAAGTCGATTCGACGATGAGGATGGGGGAGCTCGGGAAGTACGCCTCGCCCTCCGGATAGCCCCAGATATCGCCCGAGAAGGAGTATCCGGCCAGGTACTCCAGGGTCTCCTCGTTCACCACGTTGGTGCGGCGCAGGAAGTCCAGTTCGGCGTCGCCGAACCGGAAGTCGGCGATGCCTTCCAGCAGGCGCCCGGTGCCCGCCACGATCCCGTAACGCCGGCCGTCCGGCAGGCGCCGGGCGAAGGCTTCGAACACTGATTTGCGGTGGGCGGCGCCGGAATGCAGCGCGGCCTGCAGCATGGTCAGCTCGTAGTGGTCGGTGTACAGGGACGTGCGGGGACGGTCCCAGCCAGCTGAGGTACTCACAAATTCACTCTAGTGTGCATCCCCATAGAATGGACAGATGACCCTTAGCGTTGCGCTCGGCCCCGATACCCAGGCCGGCACCAAGACCGGAACAGCGGCGTCCACGGACGTCCTGACCGCCCCGGACATCCCCTGGAACCTCGTGATCTGGAACGATCCCGTAAATCTGATGAGCTACGTGAGCTATGTGTTCCGCAGCTATTTCGGCTATCCGGAGGCCAAGGCCAACAAGCTCATGTTGGAGGTGCATAAGAAGGGACGCTCCATCGTGGCGCACGGCAGCAAGGAACAGGTGGAGCAGCACGCGGTCGCGATGCACGGCTACGGTCTCTGGGCCACCGTGGAAAAGGCCACCGGCGGCTCCGGCGGAGCCGGGTCAGGCGGCGGATCAGGCAAGGGCAAGGGAAAACGTGGCTAAGGCATTCAAATACGGGCTCAAGGGCATCACCGGCTACCTGGAACCGGCGGAACGGGAACTGCTGCGCAGCCTGTTCACAGACGTCATCTCCATGCTGGAGCCGGAGGAACGCGCCAACCAGGACCCGCTCGCCGCGCTCGTGGGGCTGGACACGGAGGCCCGGGAACCTTCGGACCGGGCCCTGCGCCGGCTCCTTCCCAACGTCATGAAGAACGACGACGAGGCCTCCCTTGAATTCCGCCGGTACACCGAGCGCTCGTTGCGGGAGAGCAAGATCGGCGCCCTGAAGGCCGCGGCCCTGGGCCTGGACAGGGACGAACTGCTCCTCACCCCGGCGGATGCCCGGCACTGGTCCGCGGCGCTCAACGACGTCCGGCTGGTCCTTGCCGAACGCCTCGACATCCGCGACGACGCGGACGCCGAGCATGTCCACCTCATGCAGGACTGGTCCCAGGCCGAAGACGTGGAGAGTTACCTGGCACTCGTCTACAACTTCACCACGTGGCTGCAGGAGTCCCTGGTCCAGGCCATGCTGCAGTCGATCGAAGCGCGCGGCTGAGAGGAACCTCCGGTAAGCGGATGGCCCTGCCCGGGTGTGACAAATTAGACATGAGTCGGACGCCACAATGTGATGGCCGCACCCCGGGCTAAGCCCTATCCTCGAATAATCATGACTTCAGCATCGAACATCGATCCGGCAGCGGAAGCTGTTGCGGACTCCGAAGCGAGCAGTACCGCAACCAGCCGGCTGGGATCGCGGCCCATCGGGGTGTTCGATTCAGGCGTCGGCGGACTCACGGTTGCCCGTTCCATCATCGACCAGCTGCCGAACGAATCCATCCTGTACGTCGGCGACACCGCCCACGGCCCCTACGGGCCGCTGCCCATCGCAGAAGTCCGGGCCAATGCCCTGGGCGTGATGGACGAGCTGGTGGATTCCGGCGTCAAACTCCTGACCATCGCCTGCAACTCCGCGTCCGCCGCCGTGCTGCGGGACGCCCGGGAACGTTACACGGCGCGCTACGGGATCCCGGTGATCGAAGTGATCCAGCCGGCCGTGCGGCGCGCCGTCGCCGCCACCCGCAGCGGCAGGGTGGGCGTGATCGGCACTTCCGCCACAGTGGGTTCCCGCGCCTACGAGGACACCTTCGCAGCCGCCCCGGACCTGGCCATCACGTCTGTGGCGTGCCCGGCGTTTGTGCCCTACGTGGAGGCCGGCATCACGACCGGCCCGGAGCTGCTGGCCGTGGCACGCGAGTACCTCGCACCGCTCAAGGCCGCCGGAGTGGACACCGTCGTGCTGGGCTGCACCCACTATCCGCTGCTCACCGGCGTGATCTCCTACGTCATGGGCGAGGACGTCACCCTGGTCTCGAGCGCCGAGGAGACAGCCAAGGACGTCTACCGGGCCCTCGCGTCCCGCGGCCTGGAACGCCAGGACGCCGCCGCGCCCGAGCACAATTTCATCGCCACCGGCGACGCCGCACAGTTCGAGTCCCTCGCCCGGCGGTTCCTGGGCCCGGAAGTCCTCAGTGTCCGCCACGTGGACCATGTGGCGGCCCAGTATCCGACGGGCAGCCTGGCCCGGATCACCCCGGAAATGATCGCCGCCGCGCAGGCCGGCCCGGTCCGGCCGCAGATCTCCAACTTCGCGGCGCCGTCTTCCCTGTGGGGGCCTGGCCTGTGAAGCTGACCATCGTTGGCTGTACCGGATCGTTTCCGGGCCCCGGGTCGCCGGCGTCGTGCTATCTGCTGACCGCCAACGACGGCGAGCGGAACTGGAAGATCGTCCTGGACCTCGGGAGCGGCGCCCTCGGCGCCCTCCAGCGGTACACCGACCTCGAGGACATCGACGCGATCTTCCTCACCCACCTGCACCCGGATCACTGCATGGACCTGTGCGGGCTGCACGTCGCTGTGCGCTGGAAGCCGGGCGGCTGGGGACGGGGCAGGATCCCGGTCTGGGGACCGGCGGCGACGGCGGACCGGATGGCCACCGCCTACGGCCTGGAGCTGGACCCGGGCATGCACGAGGAGTTCGACTTCAGCAACTGGGCCGAGCGCAAGCCCGTCACGGTGGGCCCGTTCACGGTGGCGCCCTATGCGGTGAACCACCCCGTCGAGGAGGCCTACGCGCTCCGCGTGGAGGTCACCGAACCGGGCAAGGACGGCACGCCGGTGGCCCGTGTGCTGAGCTATTCCGGCGACACGGACTCGTGCAGCGGCCTGGAGGACGCGGCGCGGGACGCCGACCTGTTCCTGTGCGAGGCGGCCTTCGAGGAAGGCCGCGACGACGGCATCAAGGATGTCCATCTGACCGGCAAACGCGCCGGGGAGGCCGCCAAGGCCGCCGGGGCGCGCCGCCTGCTGCTGACGCACATCCCCGTCTGGACCTCCCCGAGCACGGTCATGGCCGAGGCCAAACCGGTCTTCGGCGGGGACGTCGCCGTCGCCGTCGCGGGTGTGCACTACACGGTCTGAGCAGCACCGGCACGGCACCGGGTGCCGAGTCGATAAGCTAAAGGCATGACTTCCGAAGCTCTTACTGCCCCCGTTATCCGCGCCGATGGCCGCACCCCGGACCAGCTCCGGCCGATCAGCATCACCCGCGGCTGGTCCAAGCAGGCCGAAGGCTCGGCCCTGATCGAATTCGGCAATACCCGGGTGCTGTGCACGGCGTCCCTGACCGAAGGCGTCCCGCGCTGGCTCAAGGGCGAGGGCCGCGGCTGGGTCACGGCCGAGTACGCCATGCTGCCGCGGGCCACGAACACCCGCTCGGACCGGGAGTCCGTGAAAGGCAAGATCGGCGGACGCACGCACGAGATCTCCCGGCTGATCGGCCGCTCGCTGCGCTCCATCATCGACACCAAGGCCCTTGGCGAGATCACGATCGTGCTGGACTGCGATGTCCTGCAGGCCGACGGCGGCACCCGCACCGCCGCCATCACCGGCGCCTACGTGGCCCTGGCCGAGGCCATCCGCTTCGCCCGCGAGAACAAGATGATCGCCCGCAACGCCCAGCCCCTGGTAGACACCATTGCCGCCGTCTCCGTCGGTATCATCGACGGCATCCCGATGCTGGACCTGCCGTACGTCGAGGACGTCCGCGCCGAGACCGACATGAACGTCGTGGTCACGGGATCCGGCAAGTTCGTCGAGGTCCAGGGCACGGCCGAAGGCGCCCCGTTCGACCGCGACGAGCTGAACAAGCTGCTCGACCTGGCCCTGCTGGGCACCGAGCAGCTCGCCGCCATCCAGCGCGAGACCCTGGCCGAAGCCCCGTGACGGCAGGCCCGGCAGAAAACAGCCCCGCGCCCGTGCCTGTTCTGGTCCTCGCCACGCACAACAAGGGCAAACTCCGGGAGCTCCGCGAACTGCTGCGCGGCCAGGTGCCCGGCCTCGACGTCGACACGCAAGTGGTGGATGCCGGCGACGTCGGGGCCCCCGACGTCGTCGAGACCGGGGTGACCTTCGCGGAAAACTCGCTGCTCAAGGCGCGCGCCGTGGCGCAGGCGACCGGGCTCGTGGCGATTGCCGACGACTCAGGGCTCGCCGTGGACGTGCTTGGCGGCGCACCCGGGATCTTCTCGGCCCGGTGGTCCGGACGGCACGGGGACGACGCGGCCAACCTGCAGCTCCTGCTGGACCAGCTGGCGGATGTGCCGGACGGGTACCGGGGCGCCGCGTTTGTCTGCGCGGCGGCCCTGGCCGTGCCGGGATCCTCCCCGGAGGAAGGCCGTGAGGTGGTGGAGTACGGGCAGCTCGAGGGCACGCTGCTGCGCGAACCCCGGGGCGCCGGCGGGTTCGGCTACGACCCGGTGCTCCAGCCCAGCGGCCTGGACCGCAGCTGCGCGGAGCTGAGCCCGGAGGAGAAGAACGCCATCAGCCACCGCGGCCAGGCGTTCCGGGCACTGCTGCCGGCGATTGTGGAGGCGCTGGCCGGGAAGTAGCCGGCCAGCGCCGGCGCGCTAGGGGGTCTTTCGGTCCTCTTCGGGCTCGTGCTCTTCGATGAACTCTTCCACGAGCTCCGTGCCGTGCTTTTCGGACTGCCGCTTGGCGATGAACCCGCGGGCCACTTCGATGCCGATCGGGATGACCGAAACCAGCACGATGAGGATGAAGATAATGTCCAGGTTCTCCCGGACCCACGGCACCTTGTCGCCGAGCAGGTAGCCCAGCAGCGTGACGCCGCCGCCCCAGAGCACGGCTCCGATGACGTTGAAGAGGAAGAACTTGCGTTTGTCCATTTGCGCCACGCCCACGATCACGGGTACGAAGGTCCGGATGATCGGCACGAAGCGGGCCAGGATCAGGGCCTTGCCGCCATGCTTCTCGAAGAAGGCGTGTGCGCTTTCCACGTTCTCGCGCTTGAACAGCTTGGAATCGGGCTTGTTGAAAATGGCCGGTCCGGCCTTCGACCCGATCAGGTAGCCGGTCTGGTTGCCCAGGATCGCGGCGACGATGATCAGCGCCGCGAAGGCCCAGATGTTGAACTTGATGGTGTCGGTCGCGACGAGGAGTCCGGCGGTGAAGAGCATGGAGTCACCCGGCAGGAAGAAGCCGATGAGCAGGCCCGTCTCGGCGAAGATGATGCCGCAGACCAGCAGCACAACCCAGGGCGCGAGGGCCGGATCGGCCAGGAAGACCTGAGGGTTGAGCCAGTCGGGAAGGAAGGAGGCAAGGTGTGGCTGCACCGGGCCGGCCCCGCCGATCATGGACACGGCAAAGTCACTCATAGCTAAAGGGTTCACCTGTTAAGGGTACTTGACGGCCGCCGTCGGACGTTCGGCACGCGGCGGCGGCCGGGGCGGCGGACCGATGCGGGCGGGAGGGCCCGCGGGCGGTAAAGTCGGGGCGTGGGTTTGGACTTTACGGCGATCGACTTTGAGACCGCGAACGGCTTCCGTGGTTCACCATGCGCTGTTGGCCTGACGAAAGTCCGGGGCGGCGTCGTCGTCGAGGAGGCCTCCTGGCTGATGCGGCCGCCGGAAAACCACGACCGCTTCGATCATCACAACGTCCGGATCCACGGCATCCGTCCGGAGCAGGTGGCCGGACTTCCCCGCTTCGGCGAGCTCTTCCCGGAGATCGGTGCGTTCATCGGCGGCGACGTGCTCGCGGCCCACAACGCCGCCTTCGATCTCGGCGTCATCCGCTCCGGCCTGGAAGTCTCCGGGCTGGCGGGCCCCGCCTACGACTACGTCTGCACCGTGATGCTGGCCAGGCGCTGCTACTCGCTGGTGTCCAATTCCCTGCCCTACGCGGCCGAGGAAGCCGGCGTCCCGCTGGTCAACCACCACGACGCCGCCGAGGATGCGCGCGCCTGCGCCGGCATCCTGATCGACATCGCCGCCCGGAACGGCGCCGGGAGCATCGCGGAACTCTACTTGTCCCTGGGCCTGGCCGTCTCGCGGCAGCCGGCCTTCGATCCGTTGCGGGACCCGCTGTCCAAAGCCAGCCAGTCGGCCCTCGAAGCCCTCGCCGCCGGACCGGGAGCAGGACCGGCGGTCCGAGCGTTCCAGCCCGGCTGGCCGGAAGAAGGCGCCAACCCGCTCCCGAACGCCGACGCCGAGCCCGGCCATCCACTCTTCGGCCAGACCGTGGTGTTCACCGGCGAACTCGCGATTCCCCGGCCCGAGGCCAAGGTCCGCTCCGCCGAACTGGGCGCCAGGCCCGAAAGCCGGGTCACCGCCCGCACCACCGTCCTGGTGGTGGGGGACGGCTTTGTGGCCGCCGACCTGCGCTCCGGCCGGATCACTGGCAAGGCCCGGCGGGTTATGGAACTGCACGAGCGGGGCCAGCGGATCGAAGTCCTCTCGGAAGGCGAATTCCTGCAGATGGTCGGCGGCCACGTGGCCCCCGCGGCATTGGCCTGAGGCCCCAGAGCCGAACGCCCCAAGGGTCACACGGCGCAACAATCATTTCCCCCGGGTCCGCCCGCTCCTAGCCTTGGGTGATGAGTGAATTGATCGACTGGCGCAAGGTATTCGCGTTCCCCAATCCCGTCAACGAGTACTCCGCGCGCATCACGGCCGCTCTCGTGGTGCTGCTGTCCGTGGCCACCCTGCTGACCGGCTTCGGCTGGGGGTTGGCCGTGATCGCCGTCGGGTTCTGGCTGCGGGTGCTGTTCGGCCCGCGGATCTCGCCCTTCGCCGTGCTCTCCGTCAAGATCCTGACGCCGCTGCTGGGGAAGAAGCGGCTGGTGCCCGGGCCGCCGAAGCGCTTTGCCCAAGGCATCGGTGCGGCCATGTCCACCGCTGCCGCCATCCTGCTGGCCGCCGGGCTGGCACCGGCCGCCTGGATCCTGCTGGCGGTCCTGATACTGGCCGCATCCCTGGAGGCCTTCGCCGGTTTCTGCCTCGGCTGCACCATCTTCGGCTGGCTGCAGCGCCGTGGCATGATCCCCGACGACGTGTGCGAGGCCTGCAACAACATCCCGCTCCGCGCCTAAGGCAGCCATCCTGGCCCCGTGACGGGCCGGTGCATCCCTAACGTCCGTATTCGATCCGTACCGTCTTCGCCCAAGGCGGCCCTGGCGGCGGGTGGGTACTGTCCGTGGACGACGGAAAGCTGAACTACACCTACAATTCCCTGGGCCCTGAACACCACGCACATTACCGCTCCCGAATCACTTGCCGCGGGCGCCCACCAAGTGCGCGCGGAATTCACCTACGACGGCGGGGGACTGGGCAAGGGCGCGGAAATCACCCTTTTTGAGGACGGCAAGCAGCTAGCCACAGGGCACATCGAAGCCACCCACCCGAAACTTTTCTCGGCCGACGAAACAGCCGAGGTGCAGATCGACCCGGGCGATGACAGCCACGACCATCTCATCACCCCCGAGGACAGAATGCGGGTGGCCGTGGGGAAGCAATAGGGCCGGGCGACGGCCGGTCAGGGGCCGGTGACCGCCGCCAGCCGGGACGCCATGCCCCGGATGACCTCGGGCGCTTCCAGCGCTGCGAGCCAGTCTGCCGGCAGGCATTGCTCGCCGTAATAGGCGCCCAGGATGTTCCCGGCAATGGAAGCCGTCGAATCGCTGTCCCCGCTGTGGTTGACGGCCAGGGCGACCGCCGCCCGGAAGTGCACCTCCGGCTGCCCGTCGACCTGCGCCGCCGGATCCGGTACGGTGGCGAGCACCGCGTAGAGTGCGACGGCGAGCGCCTCCTCAGCCACCCAGCCTTCACCGAGTTCCAGGACCAGTTGCTCGGGCGCCAGCACCCCGCCGGCCGCGGTGTCACCGCTCAGGCGCAACGCCGCCTCCAGCCGCACCACCAGGTCAGGATCGGGCTCTTCACCCTTGTGCAGGTATCCGGCGTCCAGTTGCCCGAGCGCGTATCCGGCGGCCTCGCGCAGGCCGTTGCCCGCCGTCAGAGCGTGGATGACGAGGCTGAAGACGCCGGCGCTCTGCCGGGCAGCGGGGTGCCCGTGGGTCAGGGACGCCGCGTCGGCACTGAGTTTGTAGACGGCTGCGGCGGCGATGTAGGGGATCAGCCCGAACGGAGCCGAGCGCATCACGGTGCCGCAGCCCTTGGACTCCGGGTTGACCGGCCGGTAGAACGTTCCCATCTCGCCGGTGGCCAGGCCGCTCAGGCAGGCGTCCCCGGGGGCCCGGCGGTGCTTGAGGACCTCGTGGGAATCGATCCAGCGGGGAGGCTGGAACGGGGCCGCCTCCGGGGCGGGGAAGCCCTGGCTGCCCAGCCAGCGCAGGTAGGCGAGCCACAGGCACGCGTTGGTATCGGCGCCGACGCCCGAGTTCGCCCATTCCAGCGCTTCCAGCAGCCCGTCCACGGTGTAGAGCGTGAGCTGGGTGTCGTCGGAGAAGTGGCTGCCGCCGTCGAGCGCGGAAAAGTCCTGCAGACCCGCGGGACCGTACTTCGCGCGGATCCCGGCAATGTCCTCGAATTCGACGGCGTAGCCCAGCGAATCGCCCAGGGCACCGCCCAGCAGGCAGCCGTGGATGCGGGACTCGTGCGACGGTGCCGGTGCGGGGGTCGCTGAGGTGGTCACTGCTGGGGTGGTGCCGGGCTCGCTGCTCATAAGGTCAAATTTACCCCGGCGGCCTGTCCCGGAAGGCACGGGCCGGCGCCGGGCAGGTGGGGAGCAGGGCCGGGTAGGGTGCTGTTGAAGGGACCGGCCCGGGAAAACAGGGGACTTATGCGCGAACCAGCATGGCGGAAGACCGGAACCACCCCCGACTACCGGTTCTCGCTGGCCAACGAACGGACGTTCCTGGCGTGGATCAGGACCTCCCTGGCCTTGATCGCGGGAGCCCTCGCGATCGACCAGCTGGCCCCGGAGATCGCCCCGGCCCCGCTCCGGATCGCGCTGTGCGTGGTGCTGGCCGTTATCGGTGCCGGCCTGGCCGCGCTGTCCTACCGCCGCTGGGGCCAGATGGAGGCCGCGATGCGCACCAGCCGTGAGCTGCGGTTTTCCGGCATCATGCTGGTGATGACCATCGGGGTGGCGGCCGCGGCGTTCACGTGTGCCGTCCTGATCCTGCTGGCCCCGTGAGCGTCCAGCCGGTGCGGGATCCCGGGCTGCAGCCGGAGCGGACGCTGCTGTCATGGCGTCGGACGTTCCTGGGCCTGGTGGTGGCTGACCTGCTGATCTGGCGCAGCTGGGGGCTCGCAGGATCGCAGCCAGGTTCAATTCCGGCGGCCGGTGCCCCCGATTACCTTGGCATCTGCGCCCTGACGGCGATGGCTGCCACGGTGGTGCTGGGCCTTTGTGTGCTGGTCCGGGGGCGGGAACTCCGGCGTTCCGCCGCTGCTCCGCCCGCGGTCCTCATCCGCTGGGCCGCGGCCGCCGTCGTCGCCCTTGCGGGCAGCACCGTCGCCGCAATTGCGCTGGGACGGTAGCGCGGGGGAGCGGGGGACGTCGAGCCCGGGTCCAGCCAACGTCCAGATTCCGCTGGCAGACTGCTGGCGGACCATTTTCGAGCAAAGGAATCTTCACTCATGACCACGCCCGTGCCAGCCCCGGTGACAGCC
The DNA here is from genome assembly GCF_040547005.1 of Arthrobacter sp. UYCu712. Taxonomy (NCBI): domain Bacteria; kingdom Bacillati; phylum Actinomycetota; class Actinomycetes; order Micrococcales; family Micrococcaceae; genus Arthrobacter; species Arthrobacter sp. UYCu712. The sequence goes on along the minus strand of NZ_JBEPOZ010000006.1, from coordinate 100,442 downwards.
GCCCGGCCGTCCGCCGCCCTTGACGATCCCCAGCGGTCCGGACTCCTGGCCCGGCTGTACGCCGAGGCCCTGGGGACGTTGTTTGTGGTGGTGGTGGGACTGGGCGTGCCGCTGTTTACCATCCCGCAGTCGAACCCGCTCTCCGCCTCGCTGGCCGCGGGGCTGGCGCTGACCGCCGCGATGCTCGCCTTGGGGTACGTCTCCGGCGGCCACTTCAACCCGGCTGTCACCGTGGGCAACGTCATCGCCGGCCGCACCCGCCTCGCGGACGCCGCGGCCTACCTCGGCGCCCAGCTCGTCGGTGCGCTGCTCGGCGTGGTTGCGCTGTTCGGCATCCTCCGGACCATCCCCAAGATTGCGGATACCCGTGGCGCGTTTGACACCGTCACCGCCGGCTTCGGTGAGCACTCCATCATCCAGGCGCCGATGGCCGGCGCGCTGCTCGTGGAGGTTCTCGGCGCCGCCCTGCTGGTGGCCGTCTACCTCGGCTCCACCTCGGTCCGGAACCCTTCCCGGGCCGCGGCTCCGTTCGCCGTCGGACTGACCATGGCCGTGCTGCTGCAGCTCGGCCAGGCGATCGGAAACGCGCCCTTCAACCCCGCCCGCGCCACGGCGTCGGCGCTGTTCAGCAACGCGGACGCGCTGGGCCAGCTCTGGCTCTTCTGGGTGGCCCCGCTGGTCGGCGCGGCCGTCGCGGGACTGGTTTTCCGGGTCGTTGCGCAGGGCACTCCGGCCGCTGCCGCACCGGTTCCCGGCGACGCGTCCGGGCCCGCAGATGAGGACTTCGACGCCGAGGAACCCGATGATCTCGGCGCCGACGATCCAGGCGCCGACGACGGACCCGCCGGGTCTGCCGGGTCCGAGCCTGCCGGGACCAAGCCTGTGCCGGCCGGTCCCGTCCGCGCCGACGTGCCCCGCAAACCGGGCCGCGACGAGGCGCGCGACTTCTTCGACAGCAAGCGCGGCGAGTAGGCACAGCGACGGTCCCGGAGCCGGTCCCGGAGCCGTTCCCGGCGGCTCCGGGGCGTTGGCGCAATACTGTCGGTGCCAGCCGATACCGTAGGACCATGCGGCTATTGCACACCTCGGACTGGCATTTGGGCCGGTCGTTCCACGGCGTCGGGATGCTTGACGCCCAGCGCTCGTTCATCGACCAGCTGGTCACCTTCGTGCGGGACGAGTCGGTCGACGTCGTCCTCATCGCCGGCGACGTCTATGACCGTGCCCTGCCCGGGGTGGACGTCGTCGGCCTGCTCGACGACGCGCTCGTCCGGCTGACCGACGCCGGCGCCGAGGTGGTGCTCACCAGCGGCAACCACGATTCCGCCATCCGGCTCGGCTTCGCTTCCCGGCTGCTGGAACGCGGGGGAGTGCACTTGCGCACGCGTCTGGCCGCACTGGACCAGCCGGTGCTGTTCCCGCTCAGCGGTGACGCCACGGACGATGCCGCCCCGGTCCTCGCTGTTTACGGCATCCCCTGGCTGGAACCCCGTCTCGTGGCCGGACAGCTTGGCGTCGAAACCGCGAGCCACTTCGAGGTGACGAGGGCCGCCACGGACCGCATCCGCACCGATCTCGCCGCCCGGGCCGGGACCAGGACCGTGCATTCGGTGGTCCTGGCGCATACCTTCGCGAGCGGCGGCATCAGCTCGGACAGCGAGCGGGACCTGAGCATCGGCGGAGTCGGCGCCGTCCCGCTGGACCTCTTCGACGGCTTTGGCTACACGGCGCTCGGCCACCTGCATGGACGGCAGGAACTCTCGGCGACCGTGCGGTACTCCGGGTCGCCGCTCGCGTATTCCTTCTCCGAGGCGAAGCACAAGAAGGGCAGCTGGCTCGTGGAGGCGGATGCTGCCGGAATCGGCGAGGTCCGCGAAGTGCTTTGGGAGGCGCCCCGGACCCTGGCCGTGCTGCGCGGCAAACTGGACGAACTCCTCTCCGCCGAAGGCCTTGCCTGGGCCGAACCCGCCTACTGCCAGATCACCCTGACCGACGCGCAGCGTCCGGCGCAGGCCATGGAGCGGCTGCGCGCCCGTTTCCCCGACACACTGGTGCTCGGGTTCGATCCGGAAGGCGCCGTCGCCGGCGCCAAGGCCAGCTACAGCAGCAGGCTCGCCGACGCCGAGGACGACCTCTCCATCTGCTGCGGCTTCCTGGAGCACGTCCGCGGACGCGGCGCCGGCGACGCCGAATCTGCCGTGCTCGCCGAAGCGCTGGAAGCCGTGCGCCTGGAAGGAATATCCCTGTGAGGATCCACCGACTCGAAATCTCCGCCTTCGGCCCGTTCGCCGGCACCGAACACATCGATTTCGACCGCCTGAGCGCGCACGGGCTGTTCCTCCTGAACGGGCCCACCGGCGCCGGCAAGACCAGCGTCCTGGACGCCATCTGCTTCGCGCTCTACGGCTCGGTGCCGGGCGCCCGGCAGGACGGCAAAAGGCTGCGCAGCGACCACGCGGACGCCGCCGCCGAGCCCCGTGTCACATGCGAGTTCTCGGCACGCGGCCGGCACTTCGAAGTCTCCCGGTCTCCGGCCTGGGACAAACCCAGTGCCCGGGGCAAGAACGGATTCACGGTGCAGCAGGCCAACACGCTGCTGCGCGAACGGGTGGGCGGCGAATGGATCGAAAAGTCGGGCCGCAACGACGAAGCCGGGGCCGAGATCACCGACGTCCTGGGCATGAACCGGGACCAGTTCACCCGGGTGGTGATGCTGCCCCAGGGCGATTTCGCGGCTTTCCTCCGGTCCAAGGCCTCCGACCGCCTCGAGCTGCTCCAGAGCCTGTTCGGCACCCAGCGTTTCGAGGCCGTGGAGCAGGAACTGGCGCGTAAGGCGAAGGCCGCCGGCACCGAGGTTGCCGGCCTCAACGGCAAGCTGGAACTACTGCTTGCCCAGGCAGGGGCGGAAACGGCCGCCCTCGAGCTCCGCACCGCGGACGCGCCGGACCGGGCCGATGCCGACGCATTCCTTGCCTGGCTCGAGTCCGGCGCCGCGTCCGCCGCGGCTGAGCGCCGGGCAGCCGCGGCCGAGGCCGAGCGGCTGCAGGCCGAAAACACGGCTCAGCTGGACGCGGCCACCGCCCGCGCCGCCCGCCAGGGGAAACTTGCCGCGGCCGAATGCCGTCGGGCCGCCGCCGGGGCAGCCGCGCCGGAACTGCTGGTCCAGGTTGAAAAGCTTGGCCTGCACCGCAAGGCGGAAGTGCTCGGCGGCCAGCTGCAGGCAGTGGAAAGCGCCGAAGCGGCCACGGAGCTGGCAACCGCGGCCCTCGCCCGCGCAACGGAAGAACTCCGCACCGCCGCCGGCACGGACCCCGAGCTGACGGCTCTCGGCGGCGGATCCACCGGCGGCCTCATCGACGGTGCGGCACTGCGGACCACCCTCACCGGTCTCCGGTCCGTGCGGGCCGTGCTCGAAGAGCGGCTGCCCGACGAGGCCAGGCTAGCCGGGCTGAACACCCGCTCCCTGCAACTGCGTGCGGCACTGGAAAAATTCGAAGCGGGGCACCGCACCGGGGCCTTGGCTCTGGCCGCACTCCGGGCGGAATCCGACGCATTGCTCGCCGGACTGCGCCCGCTGGAAGAACTCGCCGCAGAACTCCAGCTGCGCAGCAAGGAAGCCGCCGCCGCCGACGAACTCGTGGTGATGGTCGGGCGCCATGCCGCCGCCGTGGCCGCCTGCGGGGCGGCGACGGAACGCCACCGCCATGCCCGGGACGAGTACCAGGACCGGCGCCAGCGCTGGCTCGATCTCCGCGAGGAACGTCTGTCCAACGCGGCCGCCGAGCTCGCCGCCCAGCTGCTGCCCGGAATCCCGTGCGCGGTCTGCGGAAGCGCCGAACACCCCGCTCCCGCTGCCGCTGCCGCTTCCGCCCTGGCCGTCGCCGAGGCGGAACAGGCAGCCCAGGAAGCCTGCGAGGCCGCGGACACAACCCTTGCAACGCTGGAACGCGACTTGGCCGACGCCCAGCAGGACGTCGCCGTCCTGGCGGCGCAAGGCGGCAACACGCCGCCCGAGGAAGCCCGCCTGGATGCGGCGCTGGCCACGGAACGCGCGGCCGAGGCAAGCCTGGCGGCTCAGGAACTTGCCGCCAGCAGGAACCGGCAGGCGGAGCTTGCAGGCGAGATCATCGCCGCGGAACAGGACCAGGCAGCCGCCGCCTCGGCCGCAGCCCGGAACCAGACCACCATCACGGAAGTCGTGGAACAGGCCCAGGCACTCGAGCTGGCACTGGCGAAGCTGCGCGCCGGCCACCCCGGCCTGGCGGAACGGATCGCTGCCCTGCAGGGGACCACGGCCGTTCTGGAGCAGGCCGATGCCGCACGGACCAGGCTGGAGCAGGCTGAAGCCCGCACCGTGGACGCCCGGGGACAGCTGGAGCAGGCGCTGCCGGCAGCGGGTTTCGCCGCCGCTGCGGAGGCCCGGGCCGTCATCCTCGCCGCGCCGGACGCCACCGGGCTGGAAACCGCCATCCGGACCGCGCAGGATGAGGCTGCCCGGATCGAGGAACTCTTCGCCGGTGACGAACTCGCCCTGGCCGCCCGTGAACTCGAAAACGAGGGGCCACTGCAGGACGAGGAGCTGGATCAGCTCCGCACCGGCGCAGCCGCCGCGGAACTGGCCGCGCGCCAGGCGGTCCTCGCCTCGGGGCTTGCGGAGAAGTCCGTGCGGACGCTGGAGCGGATCGCGGCCGGCTACGCGGGGCTTGCCGTGGCCGGCCGGGAACCGCGCGAACGGGCAGCACTGCTGAACGCCGTCGCGGACGCCGCCCGCGGCGGGGGAGACAACACCTACCGGATGAGCCTGAACAGCTACGTGCTCGCCGCCCGGCTCGAACAGGTGGCGGTCGCCGCCTCGGAGCGGCTGATCGGCATGAGCGATGGCCGGTACACCCTGCAGCACACGGACGCCAAGGCAGCCCGCGGGGCCAAGTCCGGCCTGGGCCTGGAAGTCGTGGACCAGTGGACCGGGCAGCGCCGCGACACGGCGACGCTCTCCGGGGGCGAGTCCTTTATGGCTTCACTGGCCCTGGCCCTCGGCCTGGCGGACGTGGTGCAGGAGGAATCCGGCGGGGTGGACATCGAGACCCTGTTCGTGGACGAGGGCTTCGGCAGCCTCGATGAACAGGCCCTCGAACAGGTGATGGACGCCCTCGAAGGGCTCCGGGACGGCGGCCGCGTGGTCGGGCTGGTCAGCCATGTAGCGGAGATGAAACAGCGGATCAGCACCCAGCTGCAGGTGGTGAAGCAACGCAACGGCTCCACCCTGCACATCTCCGACGACGCCACGCCCTGAAGTCCGGCGGCTCGGCTATAATCGAATAGTTACCGGGTCGCGCGCATCGGGAGGAGGGACGATGCGCCATTGAACGAACCCGGAATCATGAACACTTCAACCACTTCCCGGGCGCCCGCTTCCGAGGCGCCCGTCTCTGCCGAGACCACATCCCCTGAGCCCACACGTCACGGACCCACGCCCGCCGAGTCCACGCCGGCGCCGTCCACGGGACGCTTCGCCCGGCTCCCGCTCCTGGCAGGCCGGAGCTTCATCCCGCTGGGACTCTTCGCCCGGCTTCCCCTCGCCATGCTGACCGTCGGTGCCCTGACCCTGGTCACCGCCGTCACCGGCTCCTACGCGGTCGGCGGCCTGTCGGCCGGCGCCGTCGGTATCGGCTCGGCACTTGGAGCTCCCATCCTCGGCGCGCTGGCGGACCGGCTGGGCCAGCGCCCTGTGCTGGTGGTTGCCGCGGTCTTCAACACCGTCGCCGTCATTGCCTTGATCCTCGCCGCCTACCTGATCCCCGGCGGACCGGATATGGCCTCGGCCGTCCCCGTGCTCGCCGCCGCATTCGTGGCCGGCGCGAGCTGCCCGCAGGTGGGTCCCCTGGCCCGGGTCCGCTGGATGGCTTTGACCTCCCGGGGCGGACGCGACGCCAACACGGCGGACCTGGATACCGCCCTCTCCTACGAAAGCACTGCCGACGAGCTGACCTTCGTCCTGGGCCCGGCCCTTGTGGGCATCCTCGCCGGCCTGATCGCGCCGTGGCTGCCGCTGGCCCTTGCCGCCGCGCTGACCATCACCCTGGTCCCGGCCTTCGCCGTGCACCCCACCCACCAGGCGGTCATCCGGACGCCTGCGCGCACCGCGGCGTCGTCGGCCCTCGAGAAACAGCGCCGCACCGCCATGCCGGCCGCCCAGCGCGTGGGGGCCTTCGCCGCCGTCGCGCTTCCCGTCCTGGCGATGGTCTGCATGGGCACGTTCTTCGGTTCCACCCAGACCGCGCTGAGTTCCTTCTCCGCCAGCTTTGCCACCTCCGAGCTGGCCGGGCTGCTGTACGCGGTGATGGGCCTGAGCTCCGCCGCGGCAGCGCTCTCGGTTGCCTACTGGACGCCGCGGTTCACGGTCAACGCCCGCTGGCTGGCCTGCGCGGCGCTGATGGCCGGCCTCGCGTTACTCCTGCTGCTGCCCTCGACGGCGCTGCCCATGATCCTGGTGCTGCTGGTCCTCGGCCTGCCGGTAGGCCCGCTGATGGTCACAGTCTTCGCGATCGGCGGAATCGTCGCCCCGGCCGGGAAGCTCGGCACGGTCATGACGGCCCTGGCCAGCGGCATCGTCGCCGGCACCGCCCTCGGATCCTCGATCGCGGGACAGCTCGCGCAGAACCACGGTTACTCCGCGGCCTTCCTCGTTCCGGTCTGCGCCGCCTCGGCGCTCTTCCTGCTCGGCGCCGCGGCCGCCGTCGTCCTGCACCGGAAGAAGTCAGCGGCACCAGTCTCCGCCTGACCTCCGCCAGCCCGGGTTGCCCTATCATTCTGCGTGGCTAAGAGGGCCTCAGAAGGACCCTAAGTGATAGCGCAACGGGAGGGGGAATCGGAAGTAGGAGGGCTGCTCCGGCGTCCGGCCGCGCTGTGCGGCGCGGCGGGGGTAGTTGATGTGGACGGCGATGACTTTGCCCGCGGCATCAAGGGTGTCCTGCGAAAGCTGCTCCATCGCATCTCCTCATTGAGTATGAAATCGCATACGATACAACCTGCCCGAGCGGGCGGCTTGTCAATCATCATCTGGCGGCACCCGGCGGCGTCAGCCCAGCTGGCCCTCGATGCGCCCGGCGCTCGCGGCCAGGGCCGCGGCAACCTCCTCCGGGTTCTGGGACGAGCGGATGTAAACGACGGCGAGGGCTGCCGGCCGTCCGCCCGGCATCCGGACCGGAACGGCCAGCGAGGATACCCCGGCGATCACCTCGTCATGGCTGGCGGCGTAGCCCCGGTGGCGTGCCTCGGCGGCCTCTGCGCGGTAGGGGATGCCGGGCGCGGCAGCCTTCCATTCCTGCTCGGAGTGTGCCGACTGGATGGCGATGCCGGGCGCGCCGGCGCTGATCGGATGCCGGGAGCCGGGATGCTGGACCACGGCGGCCCCCGTGTGCCGCGGATCGACCGTGACGAGCGTGACGCAGTCCTCGTGGTCCCAGACCGCCACGAAGGCGCTCATGGCCAGGGTGTTGGCGAGCTGGGTGAGCTCCGGCAGGGCCGCCGTCTGCAGGCTGCGCGAGACTCCCCGGGCCAGTACGGCAAGGCCGGGGCCGGGCTGGACCCGGCCGCCGTCGTCGCGCACCAGCAGGGAGTGGTCCTCGAGGGTGCGCAGGATGCGGTAGGCCACGGAGCGGTGGACGCCCATCGCGTCGGCCAGTTCGGCGATGGTCAGCGGCTGCTGCGCCTCGGCGAGGATCTCCAGGGCGCGGATGCCGCGCGACAGCGTCTGGGACGGGGAGGCCTGGGTGGTGCCGGCGGTCGGGGTCATGGGGTCCATCCTAGGTGGGGCTGTCGCCAGGCCGGGTTCACCGGACAGAGTCTTGTGCTCCGGATCACCGTGCGCTAGCGTTCTATATGGGAACTATGTGTTCGATTATAGAACACGTTGGATGAAGAGCGGAGTCGATAGCCAAATAGGTTCGATTCTGGGACAGCCCCACGAAGCCATCACTAAACGCAAGGGATCAATGATGATTGCCAAGCCCCGCACCGAGCCGGTCCCGGTTGTCCCCGGCCGGACCTCGGACCCGCGCGCCCGTCACTTCCGCGGCAGCCTGGGACGGTTCGCCACCGGCGTCGCGATCGTGACGTTCGACGGTGTCACCAAGCGCCACGGCATCACGGTGAACTCCTTCACCTCAGTCTCTATGGACCCGCCGCTGGTGCTGGTGAGCATCGCCCGGACCACGAAGGCCCACGACGAACTGTCCGGCCGGCCCTTCACGGTTAACATCCTCGGCGCCGAACAACGCCAGCTCGCGATGCACTTCGCCGGCCGGCCCGGCACGGAACCGCTCTGGGTGGAAGGCGAAACGGCGCCGCGGCTCTCCAATGTGCTCGCCTATTTCGAATGCAAGCCCTGGGCGGCGTACGACGGCGGCGACCACACCCTGTACATCGGCGAGGTGGTGGACTTCAACTACCGCAACGGCGACGCCCTGGCCTTCGCCAACAGCACCTTCACCACCATCCCGGAAAGCCAGCTGGGCATGGAAGACCTGCTCTGACGCACCACCGCTAAGACGACACAGCTCAAAGACGACTGGAGAGACAACAATGGGTATCCGTACCGGACAGCAGTACCTGGACAAGCTCAACGCGATGACACCGCACGTGGTGATCGACGGCGAGGTGGTCAGCGACAAAATCGCCGAACACCCCGCCTTCCGCAACGTCGCCCGGTCCTACGCAAAGCTCTTCGACATGCAGCACGACCCGAAGTACCAGGAGGCGCTGACCTACACCTCGCCCACCACCGGCGATCTCGTCAACGCCTCCTTCCTGGTGCCGAAGACCGTCGAGGACCTGGAACGCCGCCGCCGCGCGATCTCCACCTGGGCCGAGTCCTCCAACGGCTTCCTGGGCCGCTCCGGCGACTACATGAACTCCTCGCTCACGGCCCTGAGCACGGCCGAGAAGTGGTTTTCGCAGGCCGACCCCAAGTTCGGCGAGAACATCCGCAAGTACTACGAGTGGGCCCGGGAAAACGACGTCCTCGCCACCCACACCCTGATCCCGCCGCAGGTCAACCGCTCGGTCTCTGGCTCCGAACAGCTCGGCGGCCAGCTTTCGGCCCGGATTGTCGAGGAGCGCGAGGACGGCATCGTCATTCACGGGGCCCGGATGCTGGCCACCATTGCCCCGATCGCGGATGAGCTGCTGGTGTTCCCCTCCACCGTGCTCCGCGGCACCCCGGAGGACGCCCCGTACTCCTACGCCTTCGCCATCCCGAACGATGCCCCGGGACTGCGCTACCTCTGCCGCACTTCGCTGTACAACGGCGGCAGCACCCACGACGAGCCGCTCGCCTCCCGCTACGAGGAAATGGACGCCGTCGCGATCTTCGATAACGTGTTCGTCCCCAATGAGCGCATCTTTATGCTCGGCAACCCCCAGCTCTGCAACGGCTTCTACTCGGAGACCGGCGCCGGGGCGCTCATGACGCACCAGGTGGTCACGCGCACCATCGCCAAGAGCGAGTTCTTCCTGGGCCTGGCGTCCGAGCTGGCCGATTCCATCGGCATCGACGGCTTCCAGCACATCCAGGAGGACATCGCGGAGCTGATTGTCGACGTCGAAATCGGCCGGGCGCTGATCCGCGCCTCCGAGGTCGATGCCCAGCTGAACGAGGCCGGCGTCATGCTGCCGAAGTGGTCCACGCTGAACGCGGCGCGCAACTGGTACCCGAAGGTCGCCCAGCGCTTTCCGCAGATCATCCGCAAGTTCTGCGCCTCCGGGCTTATGGCGCTGCCCGGCGAGGCGGACGTCAACAGCGACGCCCGGGCGGACATCGAGATGTACCTGCAGGGCAAGAGCCTCACCGGACCCGAGCGCGTGCGGCTGTTCAAGCTCGCCTTCGATGCCTCGGTCTCGGGCTTCTCCGGCCGCCAGTCGCTCTACGAGTACTTCTTCTTCGGTGACCCGGTCCGGATGGCCGGTGCCATGGTGAACAGCTATGACCGCGAGCCCCTCCGGGCCCGGATCCGCGAACTGCTCACCCGCACCGACTGAGCCAGGCTCCCGGACGGCCGCCAGCGGCGGTCGCCTGGCAGAGGGCACATAAGCGGGCACAGGCGAAGGTTTTTCGCAAAACGTGTGCTCTATAACACATTTCATAGTAGTATTCAGGATACTAACTGACCGTTCGATCAGTAATTCACGAGGCATTCAGTTATTCTCTTCGCACCCACCCCGGGCAGTACCACTGCCCCCAGCAACGGAGTTTCAATGACCGCAACTTCCAGTGTCGATTCCGAGGCGGGCCCCAGCAGCAAGCATGAGGAACGCAAGGTCCTCGCGGGCACGCTGGTCGGGACCACCATCGAGTGGTACGACTTCTTCATCTTCGCCCAGCTGACAGCAACGCTGCTGTCGCCGCTGTTCCTGGCGCCGCTAAACGCCTCCAACCCCGGCCTGGCGCAGATCCTGTCCTTCGCCCTCATCGGCATCAGCTTCCTGTTCCGTCCGCTCGGCGCCGTCGTCGCCGGCCACCTGGGTGACCGCCTCGGCCGCAAGGCCATGCTGGTCTTCACCCTCATCATGATGGGTGCCGCCACGGCGCTGATCGGAATGCTGCCCACCTACGCCCAGATCGGCGTCTGGGCTCCGGTCCTGCTGATCCTCCTCCGCGTCATCCAGGGCTTCTCGGCCGGCGGTGAATGGGGCGGCGCCGCGCTGATGGCCGTCGAGCACGCACCCATGAGCAAGCGCGGGCTGTTCGGCGCGTACCCGCAGATCGGTGTTCCGGTCGGCATGATCCTCGCCACCGGCCTGCTCTACTTCCTCAACACCGGCATGTCCAAGGAAGACTTCGCGTCCTGGGGCTGGCGTGTGCCGTTCCTGCTCTCGATCGTGCTGATCATCGTCGGCTACCTGATCCGCCGTGCCGTTGCCGAGAGCCCGGTCTTCAAGGAGATGCAGGAGCGCAAGGAAGAAAGCAAGGCGCCGCTCGGAGAGCTCTTCCGGAAGCACAAGAAGGCAGTCCTCTACTCGACGATGATCTTCATCGGCAACAATGCTGCCGGCTACCTGCTGATCGCGTTCTTCATCTCCTACGCCACCAAGTCCCTGAAGATGCCCACCCCGCAGATCCTGCTGGCCACCACCCTGGCATCCTTCGGCTGGCTCATCTTCACCCTCGTCGGCGGCTGGTTGTCGGACAAGATCGGCCGGGTCAAGACCTTCCTGATCGGCTACGGCATCGTCTTCGCCTGGATGATCCCGATGTTCGCCCTCATCGACACCAAAAACATCGTGCTCTACGGCGTCGCGCTGTTCGTCCTGACCATCGGCCTCGGCCTGTCCTACGGCCCCATGTCCGCCATGTACGCCGAGATGTTCCCGGCCAACGTGCGCTACTCGGGCATCTCGATCGGCTACGCCTTCGGCGCCATCCTCGGCGGCGCCTTCGCGGCCACCATCGCGGAGGCCCTGCTGCAGGGCACCAAGTGGACCGGTTCCATCGGTATCTACATCATGATCCTCTGCGTCATCTCCGCGGTCGGCGTCATCCTCGCCGGGGAAACCAAGGGCCGCCCGCTCGGCGTCAGCAGCCACCACTAGGCTGCTGCTCCGGCAGACAAAGCACAAAAAGCACAAGCAAAGGAGGCACGGGCCGCGGTCCGCGCCTCCTTTGCTGTGCCTGCACCCCCACGCGGGCAGTTCTATCCATCCATCGAATGGAAATACGCCCGTAGCATGTCCGGTGGGCGGCCTGCCGCGCTGGCGGACCGGCCTTCGGGGCACCGGACTACTTGGGGCAATCAATGGCAGGGATCTTCTACGGCGCGGACGCGGAGCAGTTGCGGACTTCACCACCGACCCGATGGCAAAAATAGACAACCACAGCATGATCGCCAGCGCGCAGGAAGCCAAGAACCGGGGGGCCCGCGAGGACATCGCACGCGTGCTCTTTGGGAGCCGAAAATGAACGTCACCAAACTTCTTCTGCGGCTGGCTGCAGCCGTATCCGCCTCCTGCCTGGCAGCCTCGCTGGCAGCCTGTGCACCCGCCGCCGACCCCCGGAGTCCCAGCATGGATCTTGCCACCGCCAAACAGTCCACCCGCGCGCAGCAGGACGAGCTGCTGTCGGCGGTCCCTCCCTCGGCTGTGTCGACGACGAAGCAGACCGAAAGCTCCCGCGCTCTCTTCGAGTGCCAGGCCGGCGGCTACGACTGGCCGGGAACCATGGATGTGGTCCTCAGCGGAGACGCCGACGGCGCGGCGCTGCTGGAGCAGCTCAAGACCGACTGGTCCGCCAAGAGCGGCTGGACTGTCAAGGACAAGACGAGCGTCAACGGCGACCCTGAGCTGGTGATCGTCAGCGAGGAAGGCTTCCGGCACTCGATCGAGTTCAACCCGGAGCGGAACGCGCTCAACGTCCTGTCCTCTTCCGCGTGCTTCCAAATGGCTGGAACGCCCGAGCCGGGCGTCGACTGCTGACCGCCCGGGACCGGACCGCGGCTAGACCCCCAGGAAGCTGATGGCGCCCTGCTTGAAGGCCCGGCTGGTGATGGCGTTGGTGTGGCTGCGGCCCGGCAGCACCAGCTGTTCGACCATGGCGCCTGCCTTGGCGCCGAGCGCGGCGAGCTCCGGCATGGAGGCGGCGCGTTCGTCGTTTTCGCCCGCCACCAGGAGCATCGGCATGTGCGGCACGGCTTCGGAGGGATCGTACGGTTCGCTCTTGATCGCCTCGACCAGGGACAGCAGCGCGAAGATGTTGTTGCTCGGCAGCAGCATGGCCATTTTCAGCAGTCCCGCGGTTGACTCGTCCGCGATCGGTGTGCCGTCGGCCAGGTAGCGCTGCGCGGCCACGAGGTCGAAGTCCGCCAGCGGATCAGCGACGTTGGGGCCCCCGAGCACCAGCCGGTGCACCAGCTCATGCTGGGTTGCGCCGAACTCCCAGGCCAGCCGGGACCCGAGCGAGTAGCCCACCACGTCCAGGCCGCTGGACGGGTCGCCGTCGCGCAGCGGGCGCGCTCCGGCGTCGAACGCGATCTGGAGCAGGTCCGCGCGGATCCGGCTGGGGGCGTAGGAGTCCCTGTCCTCGGGTGCGCCGCTGCGGCCGTGGCCCGGGAGGTCCACGGTGATGACCCGGCGGCCGGCCTCAAGCAGCGCCGGGATCCAGCCGGAGTCCTCCCAGTTGAGTTTCGCGGAGGAGGAAAAGCCGTGCAGCAGCAGCACCGGACGCAGCCCGGCGTCGTCCTTGGGATCGTGCACCGCCACAAACAGCTGGGGGTCGGTGCCCTCCACGGTGTGGGAATGCTGTTCTCCGGTGTGCCTGCCGCTCATGCTCTCAGTCCTCATCAAGTACGGCGCTCAGGCGGACCCGGCGCTTAGGTGCCTCTTCCTTCGGGACCGTGCCCACGATGCCGGCGGTGTTGTCCGGCACCTCGAACACAATCAGGGGCTCGCCGACATTGATCTTGTCGCCGGGCCCGCCGTAGATACGCACTACCTTACCCGCCTGCGGGCTGGGCAATTCAACCGCCGATTTGGTGGTTTCGACCTCCACGAGCGGCTGGTTCCGCTCCACCTGCTCGCCCGGTGAAACCAGCCATTCCAGCACGGTTGCCTCGATCAGGCCCTCGCCGAGGTCCGGGAGCGGGAAAGAAATTTCAGCCACGTTTGTACTCCAATACTCGCTGGATGCCAAAGAGGATCCGGTCAATGTTCGGGATGTATTCATCTTCCAGGTCCCCCGAGGGGTAGGGGACGTCGAAGCCGGTGACGCGCTCCACCGGTGCCTTGAGGGTGTCGAAGCAGCTCTGCGTGATCAGCTGCGCCACTTCGGCGCCGAGGCCGGAGGTCAGCGGCGCCTCATGGACGACGACGGCGCGGCGCGTCTTGCGCACGGAGGCGGCCAGCGCCTCGGCGTCGATCGGCTTGAGCCAGCGCAGGTCCAGGACCTCGATGTCGATCCCGTCCTCGGCCGCAAGCTCGGCCACCTGCAGGCAGCGCGCCACCATGGCACCCCACGCGACGAGTGTGAGGTGGCGGCCCGCGCGCATGACTTTGGCGCCGGTGGGGGAGCCGCCGCCTGCATCGTGCCGGGCGGCGACCACCTCACCCTTTTGCCAGTACCGCGACTTCGGCTCCATGAAGATCACCGGGTCCGGCCGCGTGGCGGCGTACTTGAGCAGGTGGTAGGCCTCGTGCGGATTCGACGGCGAGACCACCTTCAGTCCCGGGACGTGGGCGAAGAGCGCCTCGAGGCTTTCGCCGTGGTGTTCGGGGGCGCGGATGCCGCCGAAGCTGGGCACGCGCAGGGTGATGGGCATCGGCATGGTGCCCCGGCTGCGGTAGTTCATCCGCGCAATCTGGCAGACGATCTGGTTGATGGCGGGGTAAGCGAAGCCGTCGAACTGGACTTCGGGGATGGGGTGGAAGCCGGCCATCGCCAGGCCCACGGACATGCCCAGGATGCCCGATTCCGCCAGCGGCGTGTCGAAGACGCGCTGTTCGCCGTGCTTGGCCTGCAGTCCGTCGGTGATACGGAAGACCCCGCCGAGCCGGCCGCAGTCCTCGCCGAAGATGACGGCCTTGGGGTTGTCCGCGAGGACCTCGTCGAGGGCCCGGTTCAGCGCCTGCTGCATGGACATCACGGTGGGGGCTGCGGGGCTTTCGGCGGTGTTGATGCCTGCGGCACTTGCGCCTTCGAGAATCGAGTTAGACATGTTCGGACTCCTCGCGCCAGCTGGCGGCCTGGGCCTGCAGGGCAGGGGTGGTTTCCTGGAAGACCAGGTCAAACATTTCAGTTCCCGGCCGGGAGCCGAGGGCCTGGATGCCGGTGCGGATCTGCTCCTCTTCGGCCTTGGCCGCGGCCAGCGCCTCGGCAAAGAATGCCTCGTCCGCGATTCCGTCGGCCAGCAGCCGCTGCCGGAAGCGTGCGAGCGGGTCCATGCCGGCGCCGTCGCGCTCCTCATCGAGGGAGCGGTAGCGGCCCGGATCATCCGCGGTCGAATGCGGGCCGCGGCGGTAGGTCATGGCCTCGATGAGTACCGGGCCTTTGCCGGAGCGGGCATGCGCGAAGGCCCGGCGGGTGGCCTCCACGACCGCCTCGACGTCGTTGCCGTCGATCTGCAGGGCCGGGATCCCGTAACCGGCCGCGCGGGCCGCGACCGAGCCGCCGGCCACCTGCCGTTCGGTGGGGACCGAGATCGCCCAGCCGTTGTTCTGCACGAAGAACACCACCGGCGCCTTCATCACGGCGGCGAAGTTCATCGCCTCATGCACATCGCCCTGCGAGGAGGCGCCGTCGCCGAAGTAGGTCAGGGCGACGCCGTCTTTCTGATCCAGCGTCTGGCCGTGGGCCCAGCCGACGGCATGCAGCACCGAACCGGCCACGACGGCCTGGATCGGCGCGAGCCGCGAAGCCATCGGGTCGTAGAGCCCGCCGTGCCACGTGGCCTTGTGGGTGGACATGTACGCCACCATGTCCACGCCCATGGTCCGGGCGACGCCCATTTCGCGGTAGGTCGGGAAAACGAAGTCGCGGGTGGTGTCCACCGCGTAGCCGCTGCCCACCTGGGCTGCTTCCTGGCCGAGCTCGGGTGCATAGCCGGGGATGATGCCCTGCCGCTGCCACGCGATGGCGGACGTGTCGAGGTGGCGGACGGCCACCATCAGCGAATAGAGCTCGCGGAGCTGGGCGGGGGTGAGCGGCCCGGCGGTATCGCCGGAAGCCACGGGAGGGAGTGTATCCATGCCTGTGACCCTAGTCACCCCCGCGCGGCTGGGCAATCAGCGCGGGAATCGCTGATCAGACTGCACAATGCTGCCGGCCGGACCGCCGTCGGGCGTTACAGTTTGTGCAGTCCAGCCGGGACTACTTCTTGCGGCTGAGCCGGGCGCCGATCCAGCAGGCCGCGGCGATCCCGGCGACCAGGCCCATGGTGCTGAAGAGCTGCTTGCTGCTGTCCGGGCCGCTGAAGCCGACCGCAAAGATCAGCGCCAGGAGCACCAGCCCGAAAATCGTCAGGGCGGGGAAGCCCTTCATCCGCAGCGGCAGCGCGGTGCCCTCGCGGTCCGCGCGGCGCCGGAGGATCAGCTGGGACACGAGGGCCGTACCCCAGACCACGAGGCACGTGGAGCCGACCAGCTGGAACAGCGCGGGCAGGATCTGCTCCGGGAACAGCAGTTCGAGCACTGTTGCGATGAAGCCGAAGGCCACCGAGACACCGACCGCCACTACGGGGACCCGGGCCTTGTTGAGCCGCGACAGGAACCGCGGGGCCTCGCCGCGCTCGGAGAGCGAGAACACCATGCGGGACGCGCCGTAGAGGTTCGCGTTGAGGGCCGAGAGCAGCGCGACGACGGCGACGAGCGTGATGGCGGCACCGGCGCCGGGGATGCGGGCCACGTCGAGGACCCCCGCGAACGGCGATTTCAGTGCCTCGGAAGTGTACGGAAGGACGGCGGCGATGACGAATACGGAGCCGATGTAGAAGACCAGGATCCGCCAGACCACCGTGCGGATGGCCTGGGCGACGCTGCGCTCCGGGTTCTCGGTCTCGGCGGCGGCCACGCTGACAATCTCGGTGCCGCCGAAGGCGAAGATCACAACGAACAGGGCGGTGGCGATGCCGCCGAGGCCCGCCGGGGCGAAATCGGAGGTGATGTTGGTCAGTCCGGGGGAGGGGACGTCCGGCAGCCAGCCGAGCAGCAGGGCGGCGCCGATGGCCAGGAACACCACGATGGCGGCCACCTTGAGGATGGCGAACCAGAACTCGAACTCACCGAAGTTCTTCACGCCGGTGAGGTTGATGGCCGTGAAGACAACCATGAAGATC
This sequence comes from Arthrobacter sp. UYCu712, assembly GCF_040547005.1. NCBI lineage: Bacteria > Bacillati > Actinomycetota > Actinomycetes > Micrococcales > Micrococcaceae > Arthrobacter > Arthrobacter sp. UYCu712. The sequence continues at coordinate 83,625 of NZ_JBEPOZ010000006.1, read as the reverse complement.
AGCGACAACGCCCAGACCGGGATGGCCGGCCAGACGGTGAAGAGGAGCCCGGCGGCCCCGAGGGCCTCCGCCGCGATGACAACGACGAGCTGCAGCCACCAGAGCCAGCCGACGGTGGCGCCCGCCGTCGGGCCCATGGCCTTTTGCGCGTAGACCGAGAAGGCCCCGCTGTTGGGGTTGGCGGCGGCCATTTCACCAAGGGCCCACATGACGAGGATGATCAGCGTTCCGGCGACGAGGTAGGAGATCAGGACGGCCGGTCCGGCGGCCTGGATTCCTGCCCCCGAGCCGAGGAACAGGCCGGCGCCGATGGCGCTGCCGAGTCCCATCATGGTGAGTTGGCGTGGCTTCATGCTGTGGCCCAGTTTCAGGCCGGGGCGCTCCGCGGTGGACGTCATTGTCATGCTGGCGAACCTTCTTGTGGTTTGGATCCTGTGGTCCTTATGGGACCTATTGAATTTACCGCCTTTGCGCTGCCCGGTGGGCTGCCGCCGCTCCGCCGCCGTGAGAGCATGGTGGCAGTTTGTCAGTCGAAACGGGAGTTGTATCAGCCGTTTGTCTGATCGCAGCTGCTTCAGGAGGAAAATCCGATGGACGTTGATGCTCTGGACGCGAAGATTGTCCGATTCTTCACGGACTCGCCGCGGGCGTCCGTGCTGGAAGCTTCCCGGGTGCTGAAGGTCGCCCGCGCCACAGTGCAGTCCCGGCTGGACCGGATGCAGGGCAGCGGCGTCATCGGCTCCTGGGTGCCGCAGCCGGATCCGGCGCACTTCGGCTTCCCCGTGGTCGCCTTCTGTTCCCTGACCATCAACCAGGACCTGGGGCACGACGCCGTCGTCGAGGCTCTCGCGGAGATTCCGGAACTGATCGAGATCCACACCGTCTCCGGCAGCTCGGACCTGATGGCCCGGATAGCCGCCCGCTCCAACCCGGACCTGCAGCGTGTGCTGGATGCCATGATCGCCACCCGGACCGTGCTGCGCTCCTCCTCGGTGATCGTGCTCAACACCCACTTCCAGGGCCGCACCCTTCCGCTGCTGGAAGCCGCCGCCCGGGGAATGTGACCGGAAACATTTTGCACGCGGTGGGCGCCGTCGTATGATTAGTTCTAGTCAATCTGACTATAACTACTCCGGCGATCGGGCCGGACTGACCGGGCAGGCCGTTCCCTGCCGGTCCTGAAACCTGGGAAGACGGGGTGGGTCACCGTTTACACAACAGCAGCCAACGTCTCGGAGCGCCAGCTCGCGCCGCCGTCGCTGGCCATCTCCACCGTGATCTTCGCGCTCCGCCCCAGCGAACGTTCCGGGCGCCCCACCCTCTGGATCCCGCTGGTGCGGCGAATCCGCGAACCGTTCAAGGGGCTCTGGGCCCTCCCCGGCGGCCCGCTGAGCCATTCCGAGTCGCTGCCGGACGCCGCCTCCCGGAACCTGCGGGACACCACCGGGCTCGCGCCGAGCTACCTCGAGCAGCTGTACGCCTTCGGCGGGCTGCACCGCTCGCCCACCCAGCGCGTCGTGTCGATCGTCTACTGGGCGCTGGTCCAGCCCACCGAGGCCGCCCTCGCGGACGAATCCGAGAACGTCCGCTGGTTCCGGGCCGACCGGCTGGGCGAGCTGGCCTTCGACCACAACGCGATCATCGACTACGCCCTCTGGCGGCTGCGCAACAAGATGGCCTACGGCTCCATCGCCTACCACCTGCTCGGCGAATACTTCACCCTGGCCCAGGTCCGGGAGGTCTACGAGGCCGTCCTGGACCGCGAACTGGATCCGGCGAACTTCCGCCGCCAGGTCAAGGCCACGCCCGAGATCGAAGAAACCGACCAGTACCTGCAGGGCGGCAAACACCGGCCGCCCCGCCTCTACCGTTTTACCGGCCGCCCGGGCCTTGATCCAGACAACAGGAGCACACCATGAGCAGCGTCAACACAGCCATCCAGCTGATCACGCGCGAACAGGCCGAACAGGGGGCCATGGGCCCTACGGCAGGCATTGCAGCAACCGCTTCCACCTGCAGCCCGGCACTCGCCCGCGGCCCCTGGGACTACGACCTCGCCGAGGCCCTCGCCGGCGTGCCTGCCTACGGCCCGGGTGCCTCCAGCGCCGACGTCGCCCCCGTGGCCACGCCGCGCCAGGGCCAGCTGCCTGAGGAGTACAAGCTCGCCAGCGACGCCGAACTCGACCTCCGGATCCGGGCCGCCAAAGCAGCCCTCGGGGACCGCGCCGTGGTGCTGGGCCACTTCTACCAGCGCGACGAAGTCATTGAGTACGCGGACTTCGTCGGCGACTCGTTCCAGCTGGCCAACGCCGCCCTGACCCGCCCCGACGCCGAGGCCATCATCTTCTGCGGCGTGCACTTCATGGCTGAGACGGCTGACATCCTGTCCCGGCCGGACCAGGCCGTGATCCTGCCGAACCTGGCCGCGGGCTGCTCGATGGCGGACATGGCGGACATCGACTCCGTCACCGAGTGTTGGGAACAGCTCGAGGAACTCTTCGGCACGGAGCCCGACGCCGACGGCCGGGTCCCGGTCATCCCGGTCACCTACATGAACTCCTCGGCCGCGCTCAAGGGCTTCTGCGGCGAGCACGGCGGAATCGTCTGCACGTCCTCCAACGCCTCGACGGTGCTGGAGTGGGCGTTCGACCGCGGCCAGCGCGTGCTGTTCTTCCCGGACCAGCACCTGGGCCGGAACACCGCCAAGGCCATGGGCGTACCGCTGGAGCAGATGCCGATGTGGAACCCGCGCAAGGACCTCGGCGGCAACGACCAGCAGGCCCTGCTCGATTCCCGGGTGATCCTGTGGCACGGCTTCTGCTCGGTCCACAAGCGCTTCAACGTGGGCCAGATCGAGAAGGCCCGCACCGATTTCCCGGGTGTCCAGGTGATCGTGCACCCGGAATGCCCCATGGAGGTGGTGGATGCCGCCGATTCCGCCGGGTCCACCGACTTCATCAAGAAGGCCATCGCCGCGGCCACCGAACCCACCACGTTCGCGATCGGCACCGAGATCAACATGGTCAACCGGCTGGCCGCGGAGTACCCGCAGCACACGATCTTCTGCCTGGACCCGGTGATCTGCCCCTGCTCCACGATGTACCGCATCCACCCGGGCTACCTGGCCTGGGTGCTGGAGGCACTCGTCCGCGGTGAGGTGCTCAACCGCATAACGGTCGACCACGGCGTCGCGGCCCCGGCACGGGTTGCCCTCGAGCGGATGCTGGCGGCGCGGCCGTGACCAGGCGGCTTGTGATTGTCGGCAGCGGCATCGCCGGTCTCTACGCCGCCTTGCTCGCCTCCGAGGCTGCGGGGACCGAGGCTGTGGGCGCCCCGGGCGCCCCGGGCGGCAGCCCCGCAGTCGAGGTGGTGCTCCTGAGTAAGGGGACCCTCGAGCAGGGCAACACCTTCTACGCCCAGGGCGGCGTCTCCGCCGTCCTGTCACCGGGCGACGCCTTCCCCGGCGATTCGGTGGCGGCCCACATTGCCGACACCCTGGCCGCCGGGGCCGGGCTGAACGACCCGGAGGCCGTGCGGATCCTCTGCACCGAAGCTGTCCGGGACATCGCCGGGCTCCGGCGGTTCGGCGTGCATTTCGACGCGGAGCCCGACGGCGGCCCCGCACTGGGGCTCGAGGCCGCCCACTCCGCCCCCCGCATCCTGCACGCCGGCGGGGATGCCACCGGCGCCTGCATCGCCCGCGGGCTGGTGGCGGCCGTCCTGGCACGCGCAGCCGGCGGCCGGCTCCGGATCCTGGCGGGCGCCTTCGCCACCGAACTGCTGACCGATCCGATGTCCGGGCGCGTGACCGGCATCGCCTACCTCTCCGGCGGCGAGCGCAGCCAGCTTGCCGCGGACGCGGTGCTGCTGGCCACCGGCGGTGCCGGACGGCTGTTTGCCCGCACCAGCAACCCCTCCGTGGCCACCGCCGACGGCCTCGCGCTGGCGTGGCGAGCCGGCGCGGCGGTGCGGGACCTGGAGTTCTTCCAGTTCCACCCCACCACCCTGGCCGCGGCCGAGGTCCCGGGCGGCCCCCCTGCGCTGCTGATTTCCGAGGCCGTCCGCGGCGAGGGCGCAGTGCTGCTGGACGCCGCCGGCCACCGCTTCATGCCGGACTACCACCCGGACGCGGAACTGGCCCCGCGCGACGTCGTCTCCCGCAGCATCGCCCTGCATCTCGCCGCCACGGGGGCGGCGCCGGACAGCCCGGTGTACCTGGACGCCCGGGGTGTCGAGGAAGCCCGCGGACAGGGCTTCCTGGCCCGGCGTTTCCCCACCATCACAGCGGCCACCCGCGCCGCCGGCTACGACTGGGCCACGGAACCGCTGCCGGTCTCCCCGGCGGCCCACTACTGGATGGGCGGTGTGGCCACTGACATCTGGGGACGCACCTCCGTGCCGGGACTGTACGCCGCGGGCGAGGTGGCCTGCACTGGGGTGCAGGGCGCCAACCGCCTGGCCAGCAACTCGCTCCTGGAGGGTCTCGTCTTCGGCCGTCGCGCGGTGGAAGCTTTCCTCGGCGGACCGGGCACGGAGAACGGCCTTGCGGCTGTCCCGGCGGCTGTCGCCGGCAGCAGGGACGAACTCCCCGCCGCTGAGCCCGGCACGTCGACGGTCCCGTTCAGCCGGGACGCCCTGCGCGGGCTGATGACCGGCGCCGCAGGCGTGATGCGCACCGGAACCGGGCTCGACGACGCCGCGGTGCGGCTCGCGCTGTGGGCGGCAGCCCCCGCCGCGGAGCCCGGAACCGAACCCGAGCAGACCGCCCACGAGGACCGGAACCTGCTGCTCGCCGCGCAGCTTCTAGTGGCGGCGGCGCGGAAGCGGACAGTCTCCGCCGGCGCGCATTTCCGCTCCGACAGCACGGCCGGCGCCGCGCACTCCGCGGTGCTGGTTGCGCCCGCCCGCTCCCTCTCGATGGCCGGTACGTCCGGCCACCGGCATGCCTCCGCATCCCGGCCCAAGCAAAGGATCTCGTCATGACAGCACCCGCTGCCACTGCAACCACCGCAACCACCGCACGCCCCGCCGTGCCGCCGGCGCTCGCCGGGACCCTGCCCGCATCCGCCGTCCAGGCCGTGCTGTGTGCCGCCCTCCAGGAAGACGCCCCGTACGGGGACATCACCTCGCAGACCCTCATCCCCGCGGAGGCCCGGGCGACCGCGGTGCTGGCCGCCCGCGTGCCCGGCGTGTTCAGCGGCGGCGAAGTGTTCGCCGCCGCCATGAAGCTCACGGACGCCGCTGCCGACGTCGAGCTCCTGGTCGCGGACGGTGCGGGCTTTGCCGCCGGGACGCCGCTGGCGAGGGTCCGCGGGAACGCGCGCGCGGTGCTGCTTGCCGAACGCGTGGCCCTGAACCTGGTCCAGCGGATGAGCGCCATCGCCACGAAGACGGCGGAGTTCGTGGCGCTGGTGCACGGCACCAGGGCCCGGATCACCGACACGCGGAAGACGACGCCGGGGCTGCGGGTGCTGGAACGCTATGCCGTGCGTTGCGGCGGCGGCGCGAACCACCGCTTCAGCCTCTCCGACGCCGTGCTGGCCAAGGACAACCACCTGGCCGTCCTCACCGGGGGAGACGCGTCCAAGCTCACGGCGGTGCTGCAGGAGGCCAAAGCCCGGCTGGGCCACACCACCCACTTCGAAGTGGAGGTGGACAGCATGGAGCAGATCGAACCCGTGCTCGCCGCCGGCGTGGACACCATCATGCTGGACAACTTTTCCCTGGCCGAGCTCGCCGCCGGAGTGGCACTGGTCGACGGCCGCGCCCGCGTCGAAGCCAGCGGCAACGTCAACCTGGCCACGGTGGCCGGCATCGCCGCGACCGGGGTGGACATCATCTCGATCGGCGGGCTCACCCACAGCGTCACCGCGCTGGACCTCGGACTCGACATCGAACTCGAGCCCGTTCCCGCCACGGAACTGCCGGCCGGCTGAGGACCGCCATGATCTTCCTGGACGCCGCCGCCACCACCCCGGTCCGCCGCGAGGTGCTTGAAGCCATGTGGCCGTACCTCACGGGGGAGTTCGGCAACCCCTCGAGCCACCACTCCCTCGGCGACGCCGCGGCCACGGCGCTCGCGGGTGCCCGGGCGGCGACGGCCACGGCCCTCGGCTGCCGCCCGGGCGAGGTCATCTTCACCTCCGGCGGCACGGAGGCGGACAACCTGGCCGTCAAGGGCATTGCCCTGGCCCGCCGCGCCGCGGACCCGCGGCTGGACCGCGTGGTGATCAGCGCCGTCGAGCATCCCGCCGTGGAGGAATCGGCCCGGTACCTCGAACGGGTGCACGGCTTCGCCGTCGACGTGGTCCCGGTGGACCCCTACGGCCGCGTCACCGAGGAGGCACTCGCCGCGGTCCTCCGGCCGGAGACGGCGCTGGTGAGCATCATGTACGCCAACAACGAGGTCGGTACGGTGCAGCCCATCGCCCGGCTCGCCGAGCTGGCCCGCGCGCAGGGCATCCCGTTCCATACCGACGCCGTCCAGGCCGCCGGCTGGCTGCCGCTCGACACCGCAGCCCTCGGCGTGGATGCGCTGAGCCTCTCCGGCCACAAGCTGGGGGCGCCGAAGGGGAACGGGGCGCTCTTCGTGCGCGGCCGGACCCGGCTGGAGCCCGTGATCCACGGCGGCGGGCAGGAACGCGGCCGTCGCTCGGGCACCGAAAACGTTGCCGGCGCCGTGGCCCTCGCAACGGCGCTCACCCTGGCCCGGGGGTCACAGCAGGAGCTCGCGGCACGGGTTTCCGCCCTGCGCGACGCATTCATCGGGACCGTGCTGGACGATGTCCCCGGCGCGGTCCTCACCGGCCACCCCACCGGACGGCTGCCCTCAGTGGCGTCCTTCTGCTTTCCGGGGACCAGCGGCGAGTCCGTGCTGCTGGAACTCGAACGCCAGGGAGTCATCTGCTCGAGCGGTTCCGCCTGCGCCGCGGGGTCCGACGCGCCGTCCCCGGTGCTCCTCGCCCTCGGGATCGACGCCGAAGTAGCGCACACGGCCGTGCGGTTCAGCTTCGATTCGACCATCACGGCCGCTGCGTTGCAGGAGGCGGCAGCCGCGGTGCGCACCGCCGTCGCAAGCGTCCGCGCCCTCGGCAGCCGCCCCGCCGGTTAGCCGCCCCCACCACCGGGTTGAGCTACCACTTTGAGTCCTTATCGGGCCCGAATAGCGACTCCAGCAGATAGCTTAACCGGAGGTAGGGCTGACGAGGGGTTTAGCGGTGCCGGGCCCGGCGGAAAATCCAGTGCCGCAGCATGGTGAAGCGCACGGCCGTGGCAACGAAGCCGGACAGCGTTGTGGTCCACAGCTCCTCGGTCACGGTGGCGTCCGGCCTGATCCAGTGCAGGATGCCGAGGCTGCCGCCGGTGATCAGCAGCGCCACGAGGATCACGATCAGCCCGTTGAGGTGGTCGCGTTTCATCCGCCGGCGCTCGGTGATCTTGAACGTCAGGCGGCGGTTCAGTGCGGTGTTCATCAGCGAAGTGAGGATAAGCGCCGCCGCGTTGGCCGGCTGGGCGCCGATCCACGGCCGGAGAAACGCGTACAGGGCCAGGGACGTGATAGTGCAGACGATGCCGACTCCGGTGAACCGGATCAGCTGCCGGATCAGGGGGTAGCGGAGGATCCCGCGGTGGCGGCGGCTGGCCGGACTGCGGACGACGGCGGCGGGAGGAGCCTGCTGTTCGAGCTGGGAATCCATCCGCTCAGTACAGTTCGCCGACCGGGATCTCCACGGCAAGCCGGTTGGAGGGGCCGGCGAGGGGGCATGCCCACGCCTCGTTGTAGGCGCAGGAGGGGTTGTAGGCGAAGTTGAAGTCCACCACGAACTCGGCGTCCGGGCCGGACCCGTTCACCCCGTGGTAGGCGCCCTTGATGGTGTCCAGCAGGTAGCGGCCGGCGCCGTAGCTGCCGCCGGGCTGCCCGGCGGTGGCGTCACGGAACGGCACGAAGATGCCGCCGCCGTAGCCGTTCAGTTTCCAGACGGCCAGCTGGCCCAGCTCCGGAAGGTCGAAGGTGCCGAGCCGGACGAAGCGGACCAGGCCGTCAGTCCCCGCATCCACGTTCATTTCCCGCCCGGCGCCCTCGCTGGTCAGCGGGATGTGGAAGCGGTAGATGGGATCGTAGTCCGCGGTCTTGAGCCCGCCGAAGTTTGACTTGGCCGCGGCGGTCAGCGGCGACGCCGGGTGGGTGCCGAACATCCGGTCCCGTTCGTGGCGCCAGTACGAATGGGCCTCGGCGGGGTCCTCCGCGGCGAGCTTCCGCACCGTGGCATAGAGCGCAAAGGTCCGGAGCCTCCAGTCAGCGATGTCGACGGCGGAGATGTCCGCCACGCTGTCCTCGTCACCAAAATTCGTTCCGTCAAAACGCTGCTCCGCCATGCCCCCAAGCGTATCCCGCTTTCCCCGCGGCGTTCTCAACCGCACCGCGCCGCGGTAAAGCCCCCGGCGGGACATAGACTTTCGCGCATGCAAGATACCGCCGCCCCCGGGTCCGCCAGCCGCGCCGCCGCCTCCCTGTCCGAACTCGTGCAGTTCCGCACCGTCTCGAGCCGGACCGGGAGCGAGGTGGACACCGGCGCGTTCGAGGGCTTCATCGCCGCCCTGGCCCGGCTTTATCCAGCCGTGCACGCAGCGCTTGAGCTGGAACGGGTGAACGGCCACGCGCTGCTGTACCGCTGGCCCGGGACCGGCCACGGCGCAGCTTCCCGGCCCTCGGTGCTGATGGCTCACTACGACGTCGTTCCGGCGGGGGACCCGGACGCCTGGACCCGGCCGCCGTTCTCGGGCCACAACGACGGAACCTTCCTGTGGGGCCGGGGAACCCTGGATGACAAGGGCCAGCTGGTGGCGGTCCTGGAAGCCGCCGAGGCGCTCCTCGGCGTCGGGTTCGCCCCGGCCCATGACCTCTACTTCTCCTTCGGCAACAATGAGGAAACGGCCGGGGCCAGCGCCGCGGCCGCCGCGGAACTGCTGGAGGTCCGGGGAATCCGGCCCTGGCTCGTGCTGGATGAAGGCGGAGCCGTGGCCGGGGGCGCGTTCCCCGGCGTGCGGCAGCCGGCCGCCGTCGTCGGGGTGGCGGAAAAGGGGATCCTGGACGTGGAGCTGCTCACCCGCGACCCCGGCGGGCACGCCTCGGCGCCGCCCCGGATGGGCGCGACCGCGCGCCTCGCCCGGGCAATCGTCCGGATTGAGCGGCATCCCTTCCCGCAGTCCCTGCCCGCGGTGACCGAGGAGATGCTGCGGCGGTTCGGCCCGCACACCCCGGCACCGATGCGGGCCGTCTTCGCCAACGTGTCCCTGCTCAGGGTGCCGCTGACGTGGCTTTTCGGCCGGCTCGGGAACGAGACCAACGCGATGACCCGCACCACCGTGGCCATCACCATGCTCGAGGGCAGTGCCGGGGCCAACGTCCTGGCGGCAACGGCCCGGGCCAACGCCAACATCCGGGTGGCCGTGGGGGAGACCGTCGCGGGGACCGTGGAACGGCTGCGGAAGATCATCCGTGACCCGAATGTGGCACTGCGCGTGGTGGAGTCCAACGAGCCTTCCCCGGTCTCGCTGTCCACGGGCGCGCAATGGGACCTGGTGGAGCAATCCATCGCGGCGACCTTCCCGGACGCGATCATCACGCCCTACATCATGATGGGCGGGACGGACTCGCGCCGCTTCACCGGGATCTGCGACGCGGTCTACCGGTTCGCACCCTTCTCCATGGATGTCCCGGCGCGCGCATCCATCCACGGCGTGGACGAGAAGATTTCGCTCGAGACCCTGTGCCGGGGCGTCCGCTTCTACGAAACGCTGATCCGGGAACTCTGAGCCGCCGCCGGGCCGGACTACGCTGGCAGCATGACTGGGACGGCTATCTCCCTGGGGATCAGGATCGCCGCGGCGCTGGCGCTCACCGCGGCCGCGCTTTCGGGATGCAGCAGCGACGGGAAGGGCACACCGGTCTGGACCGCCGGCGGCAGCCCGGGCGCAAGCACGACGTCGGCGGTACCGTCCGCGGGCACCGGATCCCCCAGCGGATCGCCGGAGGCCACGGCGTCCGGGTCCGGCTCTGCGGCGCCCGGCTCTTCGCCCGGTTCGACGGCGTCGGCCTGGAAGGTGTTCACCGATCCGGCCAAGACCGTGAGCTTCGAGCTCCCGGAGGAGTGGATTGCCCAGTCCGTGACGCCGGATCAGGGCACCCTGCCCGGCGCGCTCAAGATCGAGGTCAAGGACGCCACGGGCGGCTACCTCGCCACCCTGCAGACCGGGCTTCAGCCCCAGCCGGTCCCGGCCTGCCCGGACGACGCAGCCAAGGAGTACGTCGTGGTCAGCAGCGTTCCGGTGGACCTGCCGCACCGCGGCGGCGACGGCACCATCGACCCGCACGCCGTGTTCCGGGTGATCCAGGGCTACAAGTTCTTCGGCTCCTACGGCATCACCAACGTGGTGGGCGGCGCCGGCGGAAAATCCTGCGGCCTGCAGAACGTGGTCCGCGGACCCCAGGGGAAGGGCGACTACTCCTTCGGTGACCTGACCATGTTGAAGGCGCTGGCCCCGGACCAGAAGGTGGCCCCGGCGAAGTCCTTCGATACCCTCGTCCAGGCCGCCAAATACGTCAACGAAGGCACTGAATTCGCCAACGTCCAGCGGATGCTAATGTCTCTGAAGGTCAAAAACTAGTACCGCGCCGCTCCGGCCACCGACGGGCCAGCGACGGCGGACGGCCTTCTGCCAATCTGTTGCCACCTCACCCCCGGAGATACATGGAACGCTCTGTCGCCGCACGCATGGCCTTCAAGACCGTGGCCGACACCAAAGTCGCACTGGCGGTGTCAGTGGCACGCAACGCCGGCTACAGCGGCTTCGAGGAATCGCTGTCCGTCACGGCCGAAGGTGTGGACGTCGCCCTGACGGAACTCTCGGACCACCACGGCGGGCGGTTCCACTACATGGAATTCGCTGAGCCCACCGAGGTCCTGGTGGAATACTCCGCCACCGTCGCCGGTTTCGCCCTGCCGGAGGAACCTGGCCTGATGGAGCTCATCCGCTACGTCCGGCCCAGCCGCTACGCCGAGTCCGACCGGCTGCTGCCGACCGCCTATGCGGAATTCGGCGGGCTGCAGGGCGAAGAGCTCCTGAACGCCGTGCGGAACTGGGTCTTCAGCGAGCTGAGTTACGTGAGCGGGTCCTCGCGGGGGACCGACGGCGCCGTCGAGACGCTGCTGCACCGCCGCGGCGTCTGCCGGGACTTCGCGCACCTGGCGATTGCCCTGCTCCGCTCCAAGAACGTCCCGACCCGGCTGGCCGCGGTATATGCCCCCGGGCTGAGCCCGATGGACTTCCACGCGGTCGCCGAGGCGTACATCAGCGGGGAGTGGCATGTCATCGACCCCACCGGCCTGGCGCCGCGCAGCAGCATGATCCGGATCACCGCCGGCCGCGATTCCTCCGACACGGCCTTCTTGTCCACGGTGGGCGGCAGCCTGATCCTCAAGGAACTCAGGGTCACGGCGATCGTCCACGGCGAACTGCCGGTGGAGGACCCGGCCGGGCTCGTCGTCATCCACTAGCGCGGGGTCCCTCAGGGCCGGGGTCCCTTAGCGGGCGGCCACCGACGCCCGCAGCTTTTCCGTCAGCCGCAGCAGCTCCTGCTGTTCGGCGGCCGTGAGGGCCGGGACCACTAGGGCGGCGATGTCGCGGACGTGCTCCCGGCCGATCTGCTTCTGCAGCTCCCAGCCGGATTCCGTGAGTTTGAGCAGGACCCCCCGGCCGTCGTCGGGGGCCGGCATCCGGGCCACGTAGCCGCGCTTTTCGAGCCGTTCCACCAGCCGGCTCAGGCTGGACTGGCTCAGCAGGACGTGGTCGTTAAGCTCGTTGAGGCGGAGCCAGCCGGACGGGCACCGGGAGAGCGTGAACAACACGTCGTACTCGTTGAGGGCGATACTCTTGAACGCCGGCCCCGCCTGCAGCCTGCGCATCACGGCCACCTGGGCGCGGAACAGGGACTCCCAGGTTTCCGCGGCCAGGCGAACCGGTGATTCTGTGGTCTTGGCGGACATCACGCACTCTCATTGGCGGGGATTTCAGCCGGGCCGGACGCCTCGCCGGCTCCGGCCAAGGAAACTGCCACGCGTCCGGCGTGGGTGGGCGGTTCCGGGACATGGGCCGGGGTGAGGGCGGCGTATTCCTTCCGCAGGACCGGCAGGACCTCTTCGCCGAACAGGTCCAGCTGCTCCAGCACGGTCTTCAGCGGCAGGCCGGCGTGGTCGATCAGGAACAGCTGGCGCTGGTAGTCGCCGAAGTACTCCCGGAAGGTGAGCGTCTTTTCGATGACTTCCTGCGGGCTGCCGACCGTCAGCGGGGTCTGCGAGGTGAAGTCCTCCAGCGACGGGCCGTGGCCGTAGACCGGCGCGTTGTCGAAGTAGGGGCGGAATTCCTTGACGGCGTCCTGGGAGTTCTTGCGCATGAAGAACTGCCCGCCGAGGCCCACGATCGCCTGGTCGGCCTTGCCGTGGCCGTAGTGCTCGTAGCGTTCGCGGTAGAGGCTGATCAGCTGCTGGTAGTGCTCCTTGGGCCAGAAGATGTTGTTCGCGAAGAAACCGTCGCCGTAGTAGGCGGCTACTTCCGCGATCTGCGGCGTGCGGATGGAGCCGTGCCACACGAAGGGGGCGACGCCGTCGAGCGGGCGGGGCGTGCACGTGAAGTTCTGCAGCGGGGTGCGGTGCTTGCCGGACCAGTTGACGGTGTCCTCGTCCCAGAGGCGGCGCAGGAGGGAGTAGTTCTCGATCGCGAGTTCAACCCCGTCCTGGATGTTCTTGCCGAACCAGGGGTACACCGGCGCCGTGTTGCCGCGGCCCAGGACCAGGTCCACGCGGCCGTCGGCGAGGTGCTGCAGCATCGCGAAGTCCTCGGCGATCTTCACCGGATCATTGGTGGTGATGAGCGTTGTGGCCGTGGACAGGATGATGCGCTCGGTCTGGGCCGCGATGTACGCGAGTGTGGTGGTGGGGGAGGAGGAGAAGAACGGGCGGTTGTGGTGCTCGCCGATCGCGTAGACATCCATGCCGATTTCCTCGACCTTTTTCGCGATGGCCACGGACGCCTTGATGCGCTCGTGCTCCGTCGGGGTGCGGCCCGTGGTGGGGTCGGTGGTGATGTCGCTGACGCTGAATACGCCGATCTGCATGGTGTGCCTTTCCGTGGCCGGATGGATCCGGGAGCTGCTTCTACTATAACCGGTATACATGCATTTGCATCTATCGACGGGTATAACGCCCGTCACGGACGAATATTCCCGTGCCGGTATCCCCGCCGGCGCGGAGCGCTGGCCTAGGATGCAATCAATCGGCTGGCGTCAGGTGTTCAGCCCGCCCGGAAGGTAGCCATGCGCCGCGTCGTCGCTTTTCTGTGTCTGGTGGAAATCACCAGCGGAATCCTGCAGGGGTACTACACGCCCATCCTCACGGATATCGCCAGGCACTTGAACATCCACGACGGCGACGTCAACTGGTTCGAGGCCGCCCAGCTGATGGTCAGCGCCCTCGCGGTGCCGGTGCTCGCGAAGCTCGGCGACATGTACGGCCAGCGGAAAATCCTGCTGGCCTCCACGGTGCTGACCGCCGCAGCCTCCTGGGGCGTGGCCCTGGCGCCCGACTTCTGGACGTTCCTCGCGGCGTGGTCCCTGCAGGGCTTCTATGTGGTCTGGCTGCCACTGGAAATAGCCCTGATCTTCAGCCGCGTGCACCAGCTTCCCGACGGCGCCGCCCGCACCCGGCGCGCGGCCGGCATCCTCGTCGGCGCCCTGGAATTCGGCGTCATCGCCGGCGCCCTGGCCGCCGGAGCCCTCGTCGAGGCCTTCGCCGGCCAGCTGCAGCTGGTGCTGCTGGTTCCCGCCGTGGCGGTGACCGCCTGCTGGTTTGCCATCCGGTTCGGGGTCCCCGAGTCCACGGCCCGCAGCGGCGGCCGGGTCGACACGCGCGGCTTCACGCTGCTCGCCCTCGGGCTCCTGCTGATCACCTCGGGGCTGACCTTCATGCGCCTCAACGGTCCCGGCGCCTGGTGGCCATGGGCCCTGGCGGCTGCCGGGCTCCTGGTCTTCGTCCCGTTCACCCGCTTCGAGCTGGGACGCGCAGATCCGCTGGTGGACATCCGGATGCTGCGGGACAAGTCGATGTGGCCGGTCCAGCTGACCGCCGGGCTGTTCGGCGTCTCCGTGCTGGGGGCGCAGGCGCCGCTGTCGACCTTCGCGCGGACCGATCCGGCGCTGCACGGCTACGGCCTGGGCCTGCGCGCCGGCCAGGTCTCGATCATCATCGGCGTCTATGTGCTGGCGCTGCTGGTGGGTGCGCTGCTCTACCCGCTCGTGACCCGGCGGATCACGCCGCGCTGGACCCTTGTGGGCGCCGCCGCGCTGGTGGGCCTGGGCTATTTGCTGTTCCTGCCCTTCCACAGCAGCCTGGCCGAAGCGCTGGCGAACATGGCGGTGGCCGGCGTCGGCTCCGGAGCGCTGGTCGCGGCGCTGCCCTCGGCCGCCGCGTCGGCGGCCCCGCTGAACCGGACCGCGATGGCGACGGGCCTCACCAACACGACCAAGACCATCGGCGGGGCCTTCGCCTCAGCCGTGTTCGGCATCGCTTTGCTGAGCCACGTCCTCCGGGAGGCCGGCGCCGCCGCGGTGGCTTCCGGGGAGACCGCAGCGCCCCTGGCCGGCTACCTTACGGTGTGGACCATTTGCGGGATGACCGGCCTGGCCGCGGCCGCCGCGCTGGTCCTGGTGCCGCGGCTGGCGTTCTCCGACCCGGCTCCCGCCGCCGCCGTCCTACCCGCCCGCGCCGGTTGAGCCCGTGCCGGTTGAGCTGGCACTTAGCGTCCTTATGGGCCGGGGGCAAAGTCAACTAGTCGGAGCAACGCCGGGGGGTTGAGCTGGCTGTCAGCGGAGCGCCGGGGCCTGGTCCGGCTCGCCGGCCTCTTCGACGTCGAGGTCGACGTCGGCGTCACGTGCCGCGTCAGGGTCAGCCGAGGCGTCGGGCGGGGTGGGCTTCGCGCGGCGGCCGCGGGAGGCCGGTACCGGTACCGGCGGCGCGGCGTCCGCCTTCTGCAGGGCACGCATCTCCCGCCGCCCTTCCACCAGCCGGTAGAGAACCGGCACCAGCACCAGGGTCAAGGCGGTGGAGGAGATCAGTCCGCCGATCACCACAATCGCGAGCGGCTGGGAGATGAACCCGCCGCCGCCTGTGAGGCCCAGCGCCATCGGCGTCAGCGCGAACACGGTGGCCAGGGCCGTCATCAGGATCGGCCGGAGCCGCTGGCGGGCACCGTGCGTGATGGCCTCGGCCACGCTCATCCCGGGCTCATCGTTCCGGGGCTGGCGGTACTGATTGATCAGGTCGATCAGCACGATCGCGTTGGTCACCACAATGCCCACCAGCATCAGCATGCCGATCAGTGAGGGAAGTCCCAGCGGGACACCTGTCACCAGCAGCAGGGCGATGGCACCGGTGGCCGCGAACGGGACGGAGACCAGCAGGATCAGCGGCTGCACAAGGGACTTGAACGCGGCCACCATGATCACGTAGACAATCGCAATGGCCGCCAGCAGTGCCAGTCCAAGCTGTCCGAAGGACTCGGCCTGCTGCGTTGTCGCGCCGCCGATCGTCGCGGTGACACCGGCCGGCAGCTCGACGGTCTTGAGCCGGGCCTGTACCTCGGTGCTGACGGCGCCGAGGTTGGAGCCCGACGGCGTGACGGACACCCGCGCGGTCCGCTGGCCGTTGCTGGCGGTGATGGAGACGGGCACGTCAAGCTGTTCGACGGCGGCGATGCTGGCCAGCGGGACCGGTCCCGCCGCGGTGGGCAGCGGGATGGCCCGGACGGCGTCGATGCTGGTGAAGCGGGTGCCTTCGCCGATCCGTACCGGGAAGTCGTTCGTGTCGATCCGCACGGTGCCGGCCGGGATCGGGCTGATGGTGGAAGCCAGCACGCCGGCGACCTGTTCCTCGTTGAGGCCGGCGGCCACCGCCTTGGCACGGTCCACCTTCACCTGGACCACCGGCTGGCTTGCGGCCAGGTTGGTTGCGACCTCGCTGCTGCCGGGCACCCCGTCCAGGGCCTTGACCAGGGCATCGCTGGCCGTCCGGAGGTCCGCGGTGGTGGCGGCTTTGAGTGTGATGTCGACCGTCGAGGCCGTGCCGAAGCCGCCCTGCTGGGATCCGACGGTGACCTTGCCGGCGCCGGGGACCTTGGCGAGCTCGCTGCGGACCGTCTCCTGGAGCTTGCCCTGGTTGGCCTTCTCGTCGGTCACCACGGTGAAGCTGGAGTTGGAGGCTCCGGCGGAGAGCAGCGCGGAGAAGCCGGTCTGGGCATTTCCGGTGGTGACCTGGACATCCTTGATGCCGTCGATGTCCCGGAGCACGTCTTCGAGCTTGACTGCCGCGGCGCCCGCCTCCGCCAGGCTGGTGCCGGCCGGCAGGGCCTGCCGGACCGTCATGCTGTTCTCGCCCGAGCGGCCCAGCAGGTCGGTGGCGAGCAGCGGGGTCATGGCCGCGGTGCCGCCCAGGACCAGCACGGCCGCGATCAGGGTCACCACCGGGTGCTTCTGGGTCTTGGTGAGGACGGGAAGGTAGCCGCGCTGCAGGAGGGTGCGCTGCTCGGCCTCGTGGGCTTTCGCCGCGATCTCCCGTGCGGATGCTCCCGACGCGCCGGCCTTCTCGGCCGGATTGCGGAGGAACCAGTACGCCAGCACCGGGACAATCGTCAGCGACACGAGCAGCGAGGACAGCAGCGCGATGGTCACGGTGAGCGCGAAGGGCCGGAACAGCTCCCCGGCGAGTCCGGCGACGAAGGCGATAGGCAGGAACACTGCCACGGTGGTCAGGGTCGACGCCGTGATGGCGCCGGCGACCTCGCGGATGGAGGTCAGGATGGCGGTGATCTTCTGCTCGCCGTAGCTGAGGTGGCGCTTGATGTTTTCGATGACCACGATCGAGTCGTCCACCACCCGGCCGATCGCGATGGTGAGCGCGCCGAGGGTCAGGATGTTCAGCGAGTAGCCGGTGGCAGACAGCCCGATGAAGGTGATCAGCAGGGACAGCGGGATGGAAACAGCCGTCACGAGCGTGGAGCGGACGGACATCAGGAACAGCAGGATCACCGCGACGGCGAAGCCCAGGCCCAGCAGGCCCTCGGTGGTGAGGTCCTTGATGGACTTCTCGATGAAAGGCGCCTGGTCGAAGATCGGCGTGAATTTGGCGTTCGAGCCGAGCTCGGCCTCCAGCTGCGGGATGGAATCCTTCACCGCGTGGGAGATGCCCACGGTGTCGCCCTCGGGCTTCTTCGTGACGGACAGGGCCAGGGTTTCCTTGCCGTTGGTCCGGGTGATCGACGTGCGGGCGTCCTCGGTGATACTGACGTCCGCGACGCTGCCGATGGTGGCGGCGTTGCTGGTGCCACCCAGCGGGAGCGCCTTGATCGCGTCGAGCGAGTCCACCGGGCTGCCGATCTGGAGCGAGAGCGTCTTGCCCTGTTCCTCGACGGTGCCGGCCGGGACCAGCGCGCCGTTGTTCTTCAGGGCGTTGCTGATCGACTGGAGGGTCGCCCCGGACGCCGCCATGGCCTCGGTGCGGGGGAGGATGCTGATGTGCTGGCTGGCGCCGCCGGTCACTTCGGCGCCGCGGACGCCGTCGAGCTTCTGCAGCCGGGGCACACTGAGCCGGGCGAGGTCCGCGTTCAGCTCGCTGAGCGGTTTGTCTGAGGACACGGCGAGGAACACGATCGGGAAATCGCTGATGCTGCCGGCGATGGCCTGGGGCTGGACATCGTCCGGCAGCGAGCGTTTGGCGTTGGAGATGGCCCGGTCGATCTGGTTCCGGGCCCGGTCCAGGTTCGACCCGTAGGTGAACACCATGCTGATCTGCGAGACCCCGTTGCGCGAGGTCGACGACGTCGACTCCAGGCCTTCGACGCCGTTGAGCGCCGTCTCCAGCGGACCGCTGATCTGCTTGTCCACGACTTCCGGCGAGGCCCCCGGCATCGACGTGATGACCGTGATCTGCGGGAACTCGATGGACGGGATGAGCTCCTGTTTGAGCGAGGACATCGTGATCACGCCGAAAACCGACGCGAACGCGGTGATCAGCGCGATCAGTGCCCGGTTTGCCAGGGATAGCTTTGCGAGCCGGAACATCTCATGGTCTCCTGATGGGTCGACGGAGGTACTTCGAAGGGGGAAATCAAAGCGCTGGCCTGCCGTGACCCGCGGAGGGCGTCAGCTCCGGGTGGCGCTGACCGGTTCGAGCTGCAGGGCCTTGGCCGTCTCGGCTTCCAGGCTGGCGGCGAGTTCCGGGTTCTCGTTGAGCTTGACGCCGTAGCCGGGCATCATCTCCTTGAACTTGGACTGCCAGCCCTTGAAGTTCTTCGGGAAGGACTTCTGCAGCAGCTCGATCATGATCGGAACCGCCGTGGAGGCGCCCGGGGATGCCCCGAGCAGGGCGCCGATGGAGCCGTCGCGTCCGGCGATGACTTCGGTGCCGAACTGCAGGATACCGCCCTTGTTCGGATCCTTTTTGATGATCTGGACACGCTGGCCGGCCGTGATGAGTTCCCAGTCGCCGTCCTGCGCTTCCGGGTAGTACTCGCGCAGGGCCTCCACCTTCGCACCGTGGCGCTTGGCGACTTCCTTGACCAGGTACGCGGTGAGGTCCATGTTGTCCTTGGCGACGGCCAGCATCGGGATGATGTTCGAAGCCCGGATGGACAGCGGCAGGTCCAGGTAGGACCCGTTCTTCAGGAAGTTGGTGGAGAAACCGGCGTACGGGCCGAACAGCAGCGACCGCTTCCCGTCGACGTAGCGGGTGTCCAGGTGCGGCACGGACATCGGCGGCGCGCCGACGGACGCCTGGCCGTAGACCTTGGCGCTGTGCTGTGCCGCGAGGGCCTCGTCGGTGCAGCGGAAGAACTGGCCCGAGACCGGGAAGCCGCCGTAGCCCTTGCTTTCCGGGATGCCCGAGGCCTGCAGCAGGTGCAGCGCGCCGCCGCCGGCCCCCACGAAGACGAACTTCGCGTGGATCGAGCCGTGCTCACCGGACTGCGGGTGCTTGATCGCGAGGTCCCAGCCGCCGTCGGACGCGCGCTTGATGCCGGAGACGTCGTGGCCATAGTTGATTTCGACGCCGTTGTTGCCCAGGTAACCGGTCAGTTCGCGGGTCAGGGCGCCGAAGTCGACGTCGGTCCCTTCCGCCGCGCGGGTTGCCGCAATGCGCTGTTTCGGGTCGCGGCCCTTGACGATCAGCGGTGCCCACTTGGCGATCTGGGCGTGGTCCTCGGAGTACTCCATGGAGCGGAACAGCGGGTTCGGCTTGAGGGACTCGTAGCGGGTGCGCAGGAACTTGGCGTTGTTGTCGCCGATCACGAAGCTCATGTGCGGCACCGTGTTGATGAAGCCCTTGGGGGAGCCGATCAGCGAGTTGGTGACCAGGTGGGACCAGAACTGGCGGGAAAGCTGGAACTGTTCGTTGATGAGCAGTGCCTTGGAAGGGTCCACCGAGCCGTCTTTGGCGGCGGGGGAGTAATTAAGCTCACACAGGGCGGCGTGTCCGGTGCCGGCGTTGTTCCACGGTCCGGAGCTTTCCAGTCCCGGCTCATCCAGCTTCTCGAACAGGGAGATGGTCCAGTCCGGCTCGAGCTGCTTGAGGAAGGCGCCAAGAGTGGCACTCATGATGCCGCCGCCAATCAGGACGACGTCGGCATGTTGGGTCTTGGAAATGAAAGTCACAATCAGTCTCCGATAGCAGCGGGTCTGGCTGTCACAGAATATCCCGCACCGCCCACTAACTGAAATTGGGCCAGTCCGTCAAGGCTTTAGCTCGACCTTGGTGAAAACTTCGTTCAGGACCGGTGATGCCGGGTACTTGAGGACACGGTCGGACAAGGCCAGGGCCGAGATCGGGAAGGCGATCGGAACAGCGGGAACCGTCGCGGCGATCTGCGCATTGATGGTCTGGTACTCCCCGGTCCGTTCCTTGCCGTCGGGCAGGCCGCGGGCCCGGGCGATTTTGGAGAACACCTGCGGATCCTGGTAGCCGAACTCGCCGGTGTTCTCGCCGAAGAGCGGGCCCACGAAGTTGTCCGGGTCGGAGTAGGAACCGTTCCAGCCCAGCAGGTGCAGGGCATGGTCGCCGGGGGAGGTGACCTTCTGCAGGTACCCCTCGGACCATTCCACCGGTACCGGTTTGACGTTCAGCCCGACGGCGGTCAGCTGGCGGCTGATCTCCGCGTACACCTTTTCCGGGGTCGGCAGGTAGGGCCGGGTGACGTTCAGGGGGTAGTAGAACTTCAGTTCCTCACCCCGATACCCGGCTTCGGCGAGCAGTTCCTTGGCCTTGGCCGGGTTGTGGCCCAGGGACGGGGCGTTGTTGTTGAAGCCGCTGAGCTTGGGCGGGACGAACTGGGAGGCCTGGGCGGTGTTGTCGATGAAGAACCGCCGGATCAACGTGTCCTTGTCCAGGGCCATTTCGATGGCCTGGCGGACCTTGAGGTTCTGCAGGATCGGAATTTCCTGGTTCATGCCCAGGTACATCACGGAGAAGGGGTCCCGCTGGATGATCTGCTGGCCCCGCTTGACCAGCTGGTCGAAGTTGCCCACCGTCACGGTGTCGTAGCCGTCAATCTTGCCGTCCAGCAGGGCCTGCATCCGGGTCTGCGGGTGGTCGTAGGTGACAAACTGGATGGTCCCGATCTGCCCTTTGTCCCCCCAGTAGTTCTTGTTGCTGGAGAGCGTGATGCTGCCGCCGTCCCAGGAATCGAAGGAGTAGGGCCCGGTGCCCACCGGGTGCAGCGCGTAGGCGGAGACGGCCTGCCCGTCGCGGCTCTGGTCCAGGACGTCGGCGTTTTGCGTGGCGAGTGCCTGCGGCGAGGACATGGCGAAAGCGGGCAGGGTCAGGGCCTGCAGGAACCCGGTGAAAGGCTGGGTGAGGTCGATCCGGACGTTGTCCGGGGCGAGGGCCGTGCAGCCCTTGTAGATGGAGAGGGCGGCCTGGTCGGCGTGGGCCTTGAAGACGCCCTTGAAGGTGCTTCCGGTGGCCTGCTGGCGGAGCGCTTCCGGGAAATTGAACCAACGGTTGAAGTTGCTGCAGACGGATGCCGCGTCGAACGGGGTCCCGTCCTGGAAGGTCACCTTGTCGCGGAGTTTGAAGGTGTAGCTGCGGCCCTCGTCGCTGTTCTGCCATTCTGTGGCTAGCAGCGGGGTGGGCTGGCCGGTGGTCTGGTCGACTCCGACGAGGCCTTCCATGACCTGCCGGGTGATCCGGTAGGACTCCACATCGGACACGAGGGCCGGATCGAGGCCGAGCGGCTGCGAGGCCGTGCCGAAGGTGAACACGGCACTGGGGCCTGCATCGGTTGTGCCGGCCGAGGCAGTCGACGGGGCGGGGCCGGGCGTGGGCACCCCGGTGCAGGATACGAGCGGCAGCATGAGGAGGACGGCGCCGATTCCGGCTGTAATGCGGCGCAAAGTTTTGCTGGCCACTGTACTGCTGGGCACTCGTGAATCACCTCGGGGGAACTGGATGGATCGCCGGCTGCGGAACAGCCCCAGTCTAATTGACGGCCGGGTCAACCAGCGCAAAGCGAAGGCCCGCACCGTCCGGTGCGGGCCTTCGGTTCTCCTTGTTGGTCCAGGGAGTCAGGCTGGAACCGCAGCAGGAGCGTCTGGTGTTGCCTACTTGGGCATCAGGACGGAGTCGACCATGTAAACGGTGGCGTTGGCAGTCATGACGCCGCCGCAGACGACGTTGGCGTCGTCAACCTTGAGTGCGTCCTTGGTGCCGGTGACCGTCACGGAACCGCCCTCGACCGTCTTGTGCGTGCCGACGATCTGGTCCGGGCTGATCTTGCCGGGGACTACGTGGTAGGTCAGGATCTTGCTGAGCAGGGCATCGTCCGTCTTCAGCGTTTCGATCGTGGCGGCATCGATCTTCTTGAAGGCGTCATCCGTCGGTGCGAAGACCGTGAATTCGCTGCCGTTCAGGGTGTCCACCAGGTTGACCTTGGGGTTGAGCTTGCCGGAAACAGCGGCGGTCAGGGTGGTGAGGATCGGGTTGTTGGAGGCCGCGACGGCTACCGGGTCCAGGGCCATACCGGAAACCGAGCCGGCACCGCTGGGAACCTGGGCGGCGTAGGCGGCGCAGCCGGAACCAACGAGGTTGGCGGCCGGATCCATGGCGGCAGCGGAGGAGCTCGTGGCCGGTGACGGCGCCATGCTGGAGGCCGACGGCGTGGAGGCCGGAGCCGAGGAGCTGGGAGCGGTGCTGCTGGAACCGCCACAGGCAGTGAGGCTGAGCATGGCTGCAGCAGCGATACCTGCGACGGCGAAAGTAGTGCGCTTGATGGTCTGCATTTTGGTTTCTCCTTTTAGTTTGCCGATCATTGCCTGCGACGAAATTTGCCGCTGTGGCCCTTTTCCGACTGGTTGGGCACCGACCCTTGGTTGGTGTCTCAAAGGGTATTCGCGGGCTCGGGGGAAACGGATGGGTGGAGTGTTGAAATTCTTTTTTGGGCGCCGGACGGTGGCGTGATAGCGGCGGTTAAACAGGAGAGAACCCCGGTCCGAAGACCGGGGTTCTCTCTGTATCTGTGCGCAAGGGGGGATTTGAACCCCCACGCCCGAAGGCACAGGAACCTAAATCCTGCGTGTCTGCCAATTTCACCACTCGCGCTCGGCGGCGCCGGCTGCAGGTCTGCTGACCTCGACGGCGGATGCCAGCCTCCATCATACAGTTTGCCGGTGCAGTCCGCCGATTGATATCGCCGGCGGGGGACGGTCCCGGAGGCCTGTCCGGCTAGGCGTCCACCTTCAGGTCCCGGCGAAGCTTCGCTACGTGGCCGGTGGCGCGCACGTTGTACTGCGCCACCTCGATCCTGCCCTCCGGATCTACAACCACCGTGGAACGGATGAGCCCTTCGTAGGTGCGGCCGTAGTTCTTTTTCTCACCCCAGGCCCCATAGGCCTCGGCCACGGCGTGGTCTTCATCGGAGAGCAGCGGGAAGTTCAGGCCCTCCGTGGCGGCGAATGTGGCCAGCTTGCCCACCGCGTCGGGGGAGATCCCCACTACCTCATAGCCTGCCTGCTGCAGGGAGGCGAGGGAGTCCCGGAAGTCACAGGCCTGTTTGGTGCAGCCCGGGGTGGAGGCCGCCGGGTAGAAGTAGATCACTGTGCTGCGGCCCCGGAAGTCGGCCAGGCTGACGTCCTTCCCGTCCGCATTCTTCAGTGTGAAGTCCGGGGCAGGGGTTCCGGGAACGAGTCGATCAGGCAAGTTATTCTCCTTCGGAGGGTGGCGGTATACCAGCCTAGTGAGCGTTGGTGCAGGCAGCGAATCCCGTGCTCGCTATACTCAGTGGTATGCCTGATATGGATCGCTGGCCCACTGGGCGCCTATTGTCCACGGCGGCTCGCCTCGTTGAACACTCCTGGAACGAAAAACTGGGGGCGATCGGCCTGACGCATGCCGGCGTGATCGCGATGGAAGTGCTCTCCGTTAACGGCCCGATGACACAGGCCCAACTGGCCCAGCTGGTCAGGGTCCAGGCCCAGACCATGGGCAAGACCCTCAGCCGTCTGGAAGCCCACGGCCACATTTCCCGGCAGCGGAGCACCTCCGATCGCCGAAGCCACGTCGTGAGCCTGACGGACCGTGGCCGCCAGGCCGTATTCGAGGCTGCGGACATGGAGCGCTCGGTGCTCGCTGCAGCATCAATCGATCCGGACGTGCTGCGGCAGGAACTCCAGGCCGTCGTCTCCGAGTTGGCCACCCGCATTTCCGCGCCGGACGCCAAGGCCATCGTCACCGCTGCGGAGCCGGGCGTAACCGTCGAGGCAACGCGCATCAACTGAACGGCTGTTGCATTCCGCCGTGCAGGCCCCGCGTGTCCGGCATCAGGACCGGACAGCGCTCCCGATAGGGTCGTTTTATGGACCCGCTGACGCCCCCGGAGCTGGAAGGGCAGCGCTCGATCAACGAGCTGCTCGACGAGCCAATCGGCGACCGCCCCATCCAGCTTGAACTGCCGATTCCCGGCCGGCCCAGGCCGGCCGCCAGGTTGCCGGCCCGGCCGCGCACGCGGCAGCCCGCGTAAGCCTCCCCGGCAACGAGTGCTTCGTGGGGCGCGTGCAAGTCTGACGCCACATCGACCCCGAACACGAAAAAGGCCCCCCACCCGCGTTTCCGCAGGTGAGGAGCCTTTTCCTTGTTGGTGCACTCCCGGGACTCGAACCCGGAACCCATTGTTCCTGAATATGTTGACTCTTGCATGCTCCACGATCCTCCACGACAGTGGCCCATCATCCATGTGTATCCCGCTAGATTCCGGGGTTTTTGGGCCGCTCCATCCACTGCGCTCCACGAGCCGCTTGGATTCACCACGGATTAAAAGACGACCAAACGACGAATAGATGGCAGCGTCGTTGACGCAGGTGACTACCCACCGCGATAACAACGACGGGTCGTGCCAGAGTGTTGCCCATGGCTGAATGGATTGACCACTCGCATACCAGCTGCTGCCCATGTCATACGACGCGAAGCCTGTTGTTCCTGGATGCCCGGCACCGGGCCCGCGGCCGCTGCGAGAACCGCATCAAGACGCTGAAGAACACCGGCCTGGGCAAGCTCCCGTTCTTCGATTTTCCCGCGAACCAGGCCTGGGCGAACCTCGCGGTCCTGGCCGCAAACCAGGCCTCCTGGCTCCAGCTCACCGCCCTGCCCGACGGCCACAAGGCACGGGGCTGGGACATCAAACGCTGGCGCTACCGGCTCTTCGCCACCGCTGGGAAGATCATCACCCGCGCCCGCCGGAACCACCTGCTGCTGCCCGACGCCGCACCGGAGAAACCCCTCATCGCCACGCTGCTCGAAGCCATCAGCCGGATCGCCGCAGCCGCGAACCGCCCCGCACTCCTGCTGCGGACCTGACACCGCAGCCCCCGCCAACCAACGAGCAGGAAAGAAGAACACCAACGGGACCAGTGGAAGCCCGCCCCCCGCCCGCCAACACCGGGCCCATCAGCCACGCCCGAAATCCGATTCAGCCCGCCCGGACGGCAAAAACCGGGCCCGGCGCCCCGACCACCGTCCGATGAAAAATCCGGGTTAGTCCGCCACATCAGTCTCAGGCGGGAACCCAGGAAGCCGCTTCGCCCAGCGGATGTGGCGGAGGATTTCGGGGCACCGTCGGTGCTCCTCGATGTCCCACTCGGAGTCGTTGAGCTTATGGACGTTGGCGGCAGGGACCCACGCCGAGTGCGGGCGCATGTCGTCGTCCTGCCAGGACACGAGGATTTGCGTGGGGTTCCAGCGGCTGGCGCGGGCGTACACACCCACGGTCCTGCCGCCAGCCAGAGGGACTGATGCCATCACCTTCGGGTACTCGCCGTAGGTCCAATCACCGATCGCGCCCGGGCCGTAGTAAGAGTCCTGCCGGAAGTACTCATACGTCATTCCGTCGAGGGCGAAGGATGCCATCGACACATAGTAAGTGAACTGGCTAATTTGGTTTACTATGTGAAAGGTATATCTTACTTATGGGGAGCAATGGAAAAGAAGCTACTGGATCTGGCGGCCGATTACCTGGCGTTGCGGGATCAGGTTGAGACCTACCCCGGGTACGTGACGGTGGGCGCCCAGGAGAAGCTGGAGAGTATCGCCGCGGAGTTCGGGGTGACCTTGAGGGCATTCCTGGCAACCTAGAAGCAAAAAGCCCCCGCACTCGTGGTGAGTGCGGGGCTTTTGTTATGCGACGTGTTTGCCGCCGTTGGTGATCGTGATGGTTCCGTGGTCCGGGTCCGGCGTGAGGTACTCGTACGTCACGCCGCTGAGGGTGAAGGATGCCATGGGGCAATGGTAGACGGCACCTAAGGCGCATCCGCTCGGTGTCGGGGGAGGTTGTGCCGGCTGATTTTGGTTGGCATCCAGTGCATGCTTCGGTGCCGCAAAGCGATCTGGGCCATGCGGGCCAGAAACAATGCGTGATAGTCGAAGGTGTAGTGGACGGGGAACTTACCCCACGGGTGGCCCTCGAAGCTTTGCAGACCCTCGGGCATGACGTCGATGCAGTCGACTTCGTAGTTCGCGGAGAGATGGTCGTCCATCGCTTCCCAATGCCGGTTCATCGACGCGGCCCAGGGACTGAAATCGTGTGTGGCGCCGGAGTTGTCGAGCCACGAACCGACGTTGCGGGAGCGGTGCACAACAACCCGTGTGTGCGGGCATTCCTCTTGGATGTAGGCCATGAATCGATCTACGGCTGCCGTCCAGACTGTCATGAATTCATCGGTTCGGCTGTTGATCCGGCACACATCAGCCTCTTGGGCCTTGTAGAACATGGTGTTCACGGTGGACCATGCGTTATTGGTGATGTATTCGCCGCCACCTAGCCGAGCGAATCCAAAAATGAGGTCTGGCCAGAAGTCCATGACGAGGTAGTCGGGCTGTGAGTCTTTGAGTTCGGACAGATACGCTCGCGAAAACTCGCGCTGCAACTTGTCGAAGATTCGAGTTTCCAAACCATCCAGGGTGGCAGGGTCAACATTGATGGGGTCGCTCATCAAGCTCACCATCGAGACGTGGTCGGCCATGGCCACGCATTCGAACAGATCCTTGTATCCGGGATTGAATGTCCTGTTGAAGTTGTCTATAGTTACGCAGCTACCAAAGACGGCAACCTTGATGGGTTGAAAATCACTCACTTGAAACCTTACGTCCGCGACTGCGGTTAGCCGAGAATTGATTCGTCCGTCAATGGTAGCGGGGCCAACGACGGAGGCGCCCCACCCTGTGAGGGGTGGGGCGCTTTGGTTACTTGGTGTCGGGTGCCAGCCAGGGCGCCCACTGCCGGGTCCAGACGATGACGCCGGGGATCGCGCTGATACGTGCCAGCGTGGCCGACGCCGCGGTGATCACCGCGGCCGCCCCGGTCAGCCACAAGTACAGCGAGGGCGGGAGATGCTGCCCGAACCCGTCCACGATGGTCATGATGATCAGCGGCAGGATGCCCAGCAGGCCGACGAACGCGGGGATGCCGACCTGCACGGCCGTCCTGATGGCGGCGCGCCCCGGGTTGGCCTCCTGTGTTGGTTCCGCAGCATGATCTTCGTTTCCTCGCTGTTCCAGACTGCCTTGCGGAGGTTCCCGACTACCTCGTCGACTTTCTCGTTGACGCGCTGCTCGTAGGCTGAGCCTTCGATGGACGCCTTCACCAGATCGTCGATCTTCGCGTTTAGGCAGTTGAGCAGGATGCCTTCCCAGGCCTCGCCGTTGACCAGCTTTTCGAGGTTGTCGCGGTCTGTCTGTTCGAACATGTCCTCCTCCTCGGGGGAGGTGCTGGAGGACGGTCGGGCCGGTGGTCCATTGCAAGCAACGGCACCATCCATGGCATCGCAGAGCCGCGTGGTGTTGTCTCTCATGATGGGCCTCGCCGTCCGCTAC
Source organism: Arthrobacter sp. UYCu712 (assembly GCF_040547005.1). Classification (NCBI taxonomy): domain Bacteria; kingdom Bacillati; phylum Actinomycetota; class Actinomycetes; order Micrococcales; family Micrococcaceae; genus Arthrobacter; species Arthrobacter sp. UYCu712. The sequence goes on along the minus strand of NZ_JBEPOZ010000006.1, from coordinate 56,167 downwards.
GACATCATCGACATGAACCCGGTGCGGGAAGCGATGATGCAGGCCGGGGAGAAGCACCACGTTTCCGCACTGACCGTCGAGGAAGTCCAGGAGTTGCGGATCCAAATTGCGAAGTGGGCGGGTGAGAAGCCGGGCCGCGCCGCCACCCTCGACGCTATGGACCTATTTCTGGCGACTGGTCTACGGCCGGGGGAGCTGCTGGCACTCCAGTTCTCCGACGTCGATTTCAGCATGGGTACGATCGCTGTATCCGGAACGGTCAAGCGGGATTCCGTCAACGGGCCACACCGGCAGGCGTTACCCAAGTCGGAGTCGGGCAAGCGGGTTCTTACGCTCCCGCTGTTCGGCATCGAGCTGGTGCGGCGCCGCAAGGCTTCGTCCCACGGTGACCTGATCTTCCCGAACCGCAACGGCAAGCCGATGGAGCCGGCGAATTTCCGCAGGCTGTGGCGTGAGGCCAGGGGCAAGCAGTGGGAGGCGGTCAAGCCGTCATCGTTCCGCAAGGCGGTTGCTACGCTGATCGAGCGTGAGTCTGGATCCTTGATTGCTTCCCGGCAGCTTGGACACAGCTCTGATGCGATCACGAAAAAGCACTACATTGAGCGGAATCGTAACGCCCCGGATTCGTCGCTGATTCTGGAGCAGATGAACCAGGCGTCATTCTGGTCCAGGAATCGGCAATGTAGACCACCGTTCAGACGACGACTAAACGACGAGTAGCCCTGTTTTTGGGCAAATAAAAACCGCTCCAGTGCCGACTTTCGCCAGTAATGGAGCGGTTTTTTGTTGGTGCACCCCCCGGGACTCGAACCCGGAACCCATTGATTAAGAGTCAATTGCTCTGCCAGTTGAGCTAGAGGTGCAGCTGTTGTTTTCGTTCACCGGGGCTTTTTGTTTCCCTCGTTGTTCTCCGCAACGACATGAAACTCTACACGAGTTTGGGCGGACTGTGAAATCGGCCGGGGACGCCGCGGGGTGCCCTAGCCGGGGAGGGTCAAAATCAGCACAAAATCAGGGTTTTGGCCGTTGCTGAGGACCCACAGGCTGCCGTCCGGAGCCCGTGCGACGTCCCGGATTCGGCCGTACGCCCGTGTGAAATAGCCCACAGGGTCCGCGGCGAACTCGCCGCGGAGCGGCACGGACCAGACGCGCTGGCCGCGGAGGGCGCCGAGGTAGGCGGTATCGCCGACTATTTCGAGTCCGCTGGGGGAGGACTCCGCCGTCGAAGGCCACACGACCTTGGCATCCATGAAGCCCGTGCGGTGCGGGGCGCCAGTGACGTCGGGCCAGCCGTAGTTGCCGCCGGGCACAATCAGGTTCAGCTCGTCGTCCACGGTGGGGCCGAACTCGCTGGCCCAGAGCCTGCCCGCGCCGTCCCAGGCGAGGCCCTGGACGTTGCGGTGGCCGAAGCTGTAGACCGGGTTGTCGCCGAACGGGTTCCCCGGCGCCGGCCTGCCCTCGGGGGTGATCCGCAGGATCTTGCCGCCCAAGGCATTTGTGTCCTGGGGTTGCTCGCGCCGTTGCGAATCGCCGGTACCGACGTAGAGGTACCCGTCCGGCCCGAACCGGATCCGTCCGCCATTGTGGGTCGAGGCCTTGGAGATCCCGCTGAGGATGATCTCCGGGGCCCCGAGGCGCAGCCCGCCGCTGCTCTCTTCAAGGCGGAGGCGGGCGATCCTGTTGTCGCTCTCTGCCGTGAAGTACGCGTACAGGTAGCGATCGGCGGTGAAATCCGGGGAAAGGGCCAGTCCCAGCAGCCCGCCTTCACCGCCGGGTACGACGCCGGGCACCTTGCCCAGTGTTCCGGCCGGTCCGGCGCCGGAGTCCCTGCTGACCGTTCGGAGCAGGGCGCTGTCCCGTTCGGAAATGACCGCGGTGCCATCGGGCAGGAAGACCGTGGCCCAGGGCGTTTGCAGCTGCGCTTCGATCCGGCCGGTGACCGTCGGTTCGCCGGCCGGAGCAATTGCCGGCGCTGTTGCCGGATTGCTGGCGGCGGGGCTGCCGCTTGCCGGCGGAGGGGAACCTGCGGATGCGGTACCCGGCGTTCCGCTGCCGGCTGCGGTGCAGCCAGCGAGCAGGATCGTCGCCGCGGCAGCCAATGCCGCCCCGGCGTTCCTGCCCGGACCGTGGCTGGTCATCAGCCCGTCCCGTCCCGCGCGCCCGTGACCATGGCCCGCCTGCCGTACCCTACAGCCGGGACCGGCGCGGAGGCCGGAAACCGGCGGCTTCGGCATGGGCTGCGGACTCGAACCAGACCTCTGCCCGGGATTCTTCGTAGGAGGCGCTGGTCTCGTCGTGATAAATCATCGAGGACGCATTGCCTTTGACGGTGAAGCCTTCGGGACCGGTGCCGTCCGCGGCCGGTGCCGCCGATCCCTCCCCGTAGGGCTGATCCAGGGCGAGGTGCCCGGAGGGCTCCGCGGTGTGGCTGGCTGCGGTTTCGGCCGCGGCGGACGACATCGCGGTCTGGGCCGTCTCGGCTTCCGGCAGGGCAGCGGCCTCCGGCAGGGCAGCGGCCTCCGGCAGGGCAGCGGCCTCCGGCAGGGCAGGTGCTGCCTCAGCCTCGGCCTCTGCTTCGGCTGCGGCTGATTCCGCGCCCGGGAGGGTGGGGGCATGGGATTCGGTGTATTCGGCGTGGTGGACCGGCGCTCCGGCCGCACCGGGGCCGGGCAACGCTGCCGTGCCGCCCTGGGCGTGCCCGAGATGCACCGCGGCATGTGCTTCATCCACCGGCGGGGTCTCGGACCACTGGGTCTCCCACTCGGCCGGCGCGGCGCCGGCGGCTCCGCTGACGCCGGCGGACGTCGCGGTGGCAGGTTCCGCAGCAAGTTCCGTGGAAGTCTGCACAGCAGTCGGCGCGGACGTTCCCGCGGCAGGCTCCTGCGCAGCAGGCCCAGCGGCTTTCGAGTCCTCTGCGGTGGTGGGTGCTATCGGCTCGGCGTTGCCGAACCCCGCAGCGGCCGGCATGCCTGTGGTGGCGGCTGCGGCGGCCGATGCCGCGGCGCTGCCGCCGGACAGTGCGCCATCGTGGGCGACCTGGTTCGCGGAGGCAGGCGTGGACGCGGCGGGACCGGCGGCTGCGCCTGTTCCTGCATCCGACGTGCCGTTGCCCTTACGGGAGTTGCGGTTCAGCAGCCCCCAGACGATGGCGACGATCGCCACGATGACGATGAGCCAGATAATCCAGTCCATAGCACAGCCCTTCTGTCCGGAGGCAAGGTTGCCGTTGCTTGACGGTACGTCCGCGCCGCGGCGGCTGTCCACCCTCCCGGGCGCCCGCAAGGTAGCCTCTCCTCATGGATTTCAAGAGACTGCGGATACTCCGGGAGCTCGCCGATCGCGGCACCGTCGGCGCCACCGCCGAGGCGATGAAGGTGACGCCGTCCGCCGTCTCCCAGCAGCTCAAGACCCTGCAGGACGAACTGGGTGTGGTCCTCGTGGAGAAATCCGGCAGGGGAGTGCGCCTGACCGAGGCGGGACTGGCCATGGCCGCAGCCGCGGCCGAGGTCTCCACGGCTATGGCGCGCGCGGAGGCCACCATCGACACCTACCGGCTGGGATGGCAGACGCACGTCAAGGCCGCCTTCTTCCCCAGCGCCGCGGAGATGTTCCTGCCCGGGCTGCTGCACCGGGTCAAGGCGATCGACGGCCTGCGGTTCGAGGCCCACTTCGAGGACCCGAATGTGGCCGGATTCGCGGGGCTGACCGCCGACTACGACATCGTCCTGGCCCACAGCGTCGACGGTCCCGAGGTCTTCGCGCGGCTGGGCCTCGTGGTCGAACCCTTGCTGGAGGAGCCGCTGGACGTCGCCATGCCGGCGGGCCATGTCCTCGCCGGCAAGGACACCCTGTTCGCCCGGGACGTGATCGGCTATCCGTGGATGGGCGTGCCCGACGGCTTCCCGTTCGACACGGTGCTCCGGCAGATCGAAGTGCAGGCGGACTCGCCGGCCGTCCGCGCCCAGCTCTACCCGGACCTGCGCGTCCTGGAAGCCCTTGTCAGCGCGGGGCACGGACTGAGCCTGCTGCCGCGCTACACGGCGCTGAAGAACCAGGGCAGGGGCTTCGTCCTGCGGCCCCTGGCCGGGGTCAAGGCCAGCCGGAGCATCGTGGCGCTCGCGCGCCCCGATGTCGCGGCCCGGACCACCATCCAGCAGGTCCTGTCCCTGCTCAAGGCGGAGGCGCTGGCGCTCGCGGACGCCCCCGAGCTGCGGGACGCCGCCCGCCTTAGTTGACGGGGAGCAAAGTGCAAAGTCCATCAGGTGAGACGAGAGTCCACTATTTGATCGACACATTCCCGTTTTTCCGCTTAATGCTCCATCCGGGGTCGTTGCCCTGCGCAACGGAGCCCTAGACTTTGAGCCATGAGTGAGGACACCCAAACAGCAACAGACACCAAACCGGACATCAAACCCCGCAGCCGGGTCGTTACCGATGGAATCCACGCCGCGCCGGCGCGCGGGATGTTCCGGGCGGTCGGCATGGGCGACGACGACTTTGCGAAACCGCAGATCGGTGTTGCCAGCTCGTGGAATGAAATCACTCCGTGCAACCTCTCGCTGAACCGGCTCGCGCAGGGCGCCAAGGAAGGCGTCCACGCCGGGGGCGGATTCCCCATGCAGTTCGGCACAATTTCCGTATCGGACGGCATCTCGATGGGCCACGAGGGCATGCACTTCTCGCTCGTGTCGCGCGAAGTGATTGCCGATTCGGTCGAAACCGTCATGCAGGCTGAGCGCATTGACGGCTCCGTCCTCCTGGCCGGCTGCGACAAGTCCCTCCCGGGCATGCTGATGGCAGCGGCCCGCCTGGACCTGGCCAGCGTGTTCCTCTACGCCGGCTCGATCATGCCGGGCTGGGTCAAGCTTGAGGACGGCTCCGAAAAGGAAGTCACCCTCATCGACGCGTTCGAAGCCGTCGGAGCCTGCGCCGCGGGCAAGATGAGCCTCGAAGACCTGACCCGCATCGAAAAGGCCATCTGCCCCGGCGAAGGCGCCTGCGGCGGCATGTACACCGCCAACACCATGGCCTGCATCGGCGAGGCCATGGGCATGTCCCTGCCCGGCTCGGCCGCCCCGCCGTCGGCGGACCGCCGCCGCGATGAATTCGCCCGCAAGTCCGGCGAAGCAGTGGTCAACCTCCTGCGCCTCGGCATCACTGCCCGCGACATCATGACCAAGAAGGCGTTCGAGAACGCCATCGCCGTGACCATGGCATTCGGCGGCTCCACCAACGCCGTCCTGCACCTGCTCGCCATCGCCCGCGAAGCCGAAGTTGAGCTGACGCTCGATGACTTCAACCGGATCGGCGACAAGATCCCGCACCTGGGCGACCTGAAGCCGTTCGGCCGCTACGTCATGACCGACGTCGACAAGATCGGCGGCGTTCCGGTCATCATGCGCGCACTGCTCGACGCCGGACTGCTCCACGGCGACTGCCTCACCGTGACCGGCAAGACGGTTGCCGAGAACCTCGCGGCGATTAACCCGCCGGATCTGGACGGCAAGATCCTCCGCGCACTGGACAATCCGATCCACAAGACCGGCGGCATCACGATCCTGCACGGTTCGATGGCTCCGGAAGGCGCTGTCGTGAAGAGCGCCGGCTTCGATGCCGACGTCTTCGAGGGCACCGCCCGCGTGTTCGAGCGCGAGCAGGGAGCCCTGGACGCGCTGGACAACGGCAAGATCAAGGCCGGCGACGTCGTCGTCATCCGCTACGAGGGCCCCAAGGGCGGCCCGGGCATGCGGGAGATGCTCGCCATCACCGGCGCCATCAAGGGCGCCGGCCTGGGCAAGGATGTCCTCCTGCTCACGGACGGGCGCTTCTCCGGCGGAACCACCGGACTGTGCATCGGCCACGTTGCGCCGGAAGCGGTCGACGGCGGCCCCATCGCCTTCGTCAAGGACGGCGACCGGATCCGCGTGGACATGGCTGCCCGCACGTTCGATCTGCTCGTGGACGAGGCGGAGCTCGAAAGCCGCAAGATCGGCTGGGTGCCGCTCCCGGCCAAGTTCACCAAGGGCGTCCTCGCCAAGTACGCGAAGCTGGTCCACAGCGCCTCCACCGGCGCCTACTGCGGGTAATACTGCCTGTCGGAGGCGGCGCTGCCGCCTCCGACAGGACCAGCTTGTGGACAGCGTTGTCCAAATAGTGAGATAGGGGGCGGGCTCGTTGACACCCGTCTGGCTAAGAGGGAAAACTGAACGCATGATCGAATTCGTTACCGCCGGCACCACTGCAGGTGTATCCGTCGTACTTACCAAGCGCGTGGCTCAATAGCCTTCACTGGTAACGAACCGTCACGCGCAACCCCTCGAAGAGCCGTCAGGCTGAGGGGTTTTTTTATTTCCGCACCACCCGCACCACCAGTACCAAGCATTACCAGCAGTCCCACGATCACAGAAGATCACCACAGCAGATCCCCAAAGGAAGAGTCCGATGAGCAAAGGATCGCCGATCAGCCCCTCGCTGATGGCCACGAAGTCCGCTGGAGCCCACAAGGCTTCGGAACGCGTCGAACGTCCGGCTGGCGCCGGCGTCGACACTGCTGCCGTCTCTCCTGTCCTTGGGCCGAACAACGTCGTACCCCCGACGGTGATGACCGGCTCACAAGCAATTGTCCGCTCGCTCGAAGAACTCGGCGTGGACGATATTTTTGGTTTGCCCGGTGGCGCGATCCTGCCCACCTACGACCCCTTGATGGCTTCCCGAATGAACCACATTCTGGTCCGTCACGAACAGGGAGCCGGCCACGCCGCGCAAGGCTACGCCATGGTCACCGGACGGGTTGGCGTCTGCATCGCCACATCCGGCCCGGGAGCCACCAACCTCGTTACCGCCATCATGGATGCCCACATGGATTCCGTGCCGCTCGTCGCCATCACCGGCCAGGTCTCCAGCGGGGTCATCGGCACCGACGCATTCCAGGAAGCGGACATTGTCGGCATCACCATGCCGATCACGAAGCACTCTTTCCTGGTCACGGACCCCAACGACATCCCGCACGTTATGGCCGAGGCTTTCCATCTCGCCTCGACCGGCCGCCCGGGACCCGTCCTGGTGGATGTCGCCAAGGACGCCCAGCAGGGTCAGATGACCTTCTCCTGGCCGCCCAAGATCGACCTCCCCGGCTACCGTCCGGTGCTCCGCGGCCACTCCAAGCAGGTCCGCGAGGCCGCCCGGCTCATTGCGGCGGCCAGCAAGCCGGTGCTCTACGTCGGTGGCGGAGTTGTGAAGGCCCATGCCTCGGCGGAACTGCGCGAGCTCGCGGAGCTCTCGGGTGCCCCGGTGGTCACGACCCTCATGGCCCGCGGCGTCTTCCCCGACTCGCACCCGCAGCACGTCGGCATGCCCGGCATGCACGGCACGGTCTCGGCCGTGACGGCGCTGCAGCAGTCCGACCTGCTGATCACCCTCGGAGCCCGCTTCGACGACCGGGTGACCGGCATCCTGAAGTCGTTCGCCCCGAACGCCAAGGTCATCCACGCCGACATCGACCCGGCGGAAATCTCCAAGAACCGGACGGCCGATGTCCCGATCGTAGGCTCGGTCAAGGAGATCATCCCGGAACTCAGCGAGGCCCTGCGGCTCCAGTTCGAGGCCTCCGGCACCCCGGACCTCACCAACTGGTGGGCCTTCCTGAACAACCTCAAGGAGACCTACCCGCTCGGCTGGACCGAACCGGAGGACGGCCTCAGCGCCCCGCAGCGCGTGATCGAACGCATCGGAGCCCTCACGGGTCCCGAGGGCGTGTACGTCGCCGGCGTGGGACAGCACCAGATGTGGGCCTCACAGTTCATCAAATACGAGCGCCCGCACGCCTGGCTGAACTCCGGCGGAGCCGGAACCATGGGCTACGCCGTACCGGCGGCCATGGGTGCCAAGGTCGGTGCACCGGACCGTGTGGTCTGGGCGATCGACGGCGACGGCTGCTTCCAGATGACCAATCAGGAACTGGCCACCTGCGCGATCAACAAGATCCCGATCAAGGTCGCCATCATCAACAACTCCTCCCTCGGCATGGTGCGGCAGTGGCAGACCCTCTTCTACGAGGGCCGCTATTCCAACACCGACCTCAACACCGGCCACAACACCGTCCGGATCCCGGACTTCGTCAAGCTGGCGGATGCCTACGGCTGCGCCGCGTTCCGCTGCGAACGCGACGAGGACATCGACGAGACCATCCAGAAGGCCCTGGCAATCAATGACCGCCCCGTGGTCATCGACTTCGTCGTTAGCCCCAACTCCATGGTGTGGCCGATGGTCCCCGCCGGAGTCAGCAACGACCAGATCCAGGTTGCCCGCAACATGACCCCGGAATGGGAAGAGGAGGACTGAACATGACCCGCCACACACTGTCCGTTCTGGTCGAAGACAAACCCGGTGTACTGACCCGCGTCGCCAGCCTCTTCGCCCGCCGCGCCTTCAACATCAACTCCCTGGCCGTCGGCCCGACGGAGGTCCCCGGCATGTCCCGGATGACAGTCGTCGTCGACGCCGACGGCGAGCTGATCGAGCAGATCACGAAGCAGCTGAACAAGCTGGTCAACGTGATCAAGATCGTTGAGCTCACCCCAGAAACTTCCGTACAGCGTGACCACATCCTGGTCAAGGTACGTGCGGATGCCGCAACACGTCTGCAGGTAACCCAGGCTGCAGACCTGTTCCGCGCTTCAGTGGTCGACGTCTCCACCGAGTCGGTCGTCATTGAGGCAACAGGCCACCCCGAAAAGCTCACGGCACTCCTTTCAGTGCTCGAGCCGTTCGGCATCCGCGAAATCGTGCAGTCCGGCACCCTGGCCGTCGGGCGGGGATCCCGCTCCATGAGTGACAGGGCCCTGCGCACCGCTTAAGGCACGCACCCGGCGGGCGCCCACGCATGCCGCAGTACCGCACCACAGCAAGACCCACAGACAAGCCAACCCAAGAATCCATTCAAAAGGAGACACTCCAGTGACTGAAATGTTTTACGACGACGACGCCGACCTGTCGATCATCCAGGGCCGCACCGTTGCCGTCATCGGTTACGGCTCCCAGGGCCATGCCCACGCCCTCAGCCTGCGCGATTCCGGTGTTGACGTCCGCGTCGGCCTGAAAGAAGGCTCCAAGTCCCGCGCCAAGGCCGAAGCCGAGGGCCTGCGCGTCCTCAACGTTGCCGACGCCGTCGCCGAAGCGGACCTCATCATGGTCCTCACCCCGGACCAGGTCCAGCGCCACGTCTACGCCGAGGACATCGCCCCGAACCTGCAGCCCGGCGACGCCCTGTTCTTCGGACACGGCTTCAACATCCGCTACGGCTACATCAACCCGCCGGCCGACGTCGACGTCGCCCTCGTCGCCCCCAAGGGCCCGGGCCACATCGTGCGCCGCGAGTTCGAAGCCGGCCGCGGCGTGCCGGACCTGATCGCCGTCGAGCAGAACCCGTCCGGCAAGGCCAAGGAACTGGCCCTGTCCTACGCCAAGGCCATCGGCGGCACCCGTGCGGGCGTCATCGAGACCACCTTCACCGAAGAGACCGAAACCGACCTCTTCGGCGAGCAGGCTGTCCTCTGCGGCGGCGCCTCGCAGCTGATCCAGTACGGCTTCGAGACCCTCACCGAGGCCGGCTACAAGCCCGAGGTCGCCTACTTCGAGGTCCTGCACGAGCTCAAGCTGATCGTCGACCTCATGGTTGAAGGCGGCATCGCCAAGCAGCGCTGGAGCGTTTCCGACACCGCGGAATACGGCGACTACGTCTCCGGCCCGCGCGTCATCACCCCCGAGGTGAAGGAAAACATGAAGGCTGTCCTGGCGGACATCCAGGACGGCACCTTCGCCAAGCGCTTCATCGACGACCAGGACGCCGGAGCGCCGGAGTTCAAGGCGCTGCGGCAGAAGGGTGAGGACCACCCGATCGAGGCCACCGGCCGCGAACTGCGCAAGCTGTTCTCCTGGATCAAGAACGAAGACGACTACACCGAAGGCTCAGTCGCCCGCTAGGCACTGACCGGCAGGGAGGCCGGACACCATTTCTGGGGTCCGGCTTCCCTGCGTTTTTGCACCACGCGATGCACCAAAATCCCCGCCTGTTATACAAGAGAGCTAAAGAGGTCACCGGTGACAAGCACCAAACCTGTAGTACTCCTCGCTGAGGAACTTTCGCCCGCCACGATCGAGGCCCTCGGCCCGGACTTCGAAATCCGACAGACCGACGGCGCCGACCGTTCCCAGCTGCTCTCTGCGATCGCCGACGTCGACGCGATCCTCGTCCGCTCCGCCACGCAGCTGGACGCCGAAGCCCTCGCCGCGGCCAAGAACCTCAAGGTGATCGCCCGCGCCGGCGTCGGACTCGACAACGTGGACATCAAGGCCGCCACCCAGGCCGGCGTCATGGTGGTCAACGCGCCCACCTCCAACATCGTCTCCGCCGCCGAGCTCACCGTCGGCCACATCCTCAGCCTCGCCCGGCACATCCCGCAGGCCAGCGCGGCCCTCAAAGACGGCGAATGGAAGCGCTCCAAGTACACCGGCATCGAACTCTTCGAGAAGAAGATCGGCATCATCGGCCTGGGCCGGATCGGCGCCCTCGTCGCGGCCCGGCTCAAGGGCTTCGAGACCAAGATCCTCGCGTACGACCCCTACATCACCTCGGCCCGGGCCGCCCAGCTCGGTGTGCAGCTGGTGACCTTTGACGAGCTGCTCGCGCAGTCGGACTTCATCACCATCCACATGCCCAAGACCCCGGAGACCGTCGGCATGCTCGGGGCCGACGCCTTCAAGAAGATGAAGAGCACCGCCTACGTCATCAACGTCGCCCGCGGCGGCCTCGTCGACGAAGAAGCCCTGTACGCGGCCCTGGAGGCCGGCGAGATCGCCGGTGCCGGCGTCGACGTCTTCGTCAAGGAGCCCAGCTCCGACCTTCCGTTCTTCAAGCTCGACAACGTGGTGGTGACGCCGCACCTCGGCGCCTCCACCGACGAAGCCCAGGAGAAGGCCGGCGTCTCGGTGGCCAAGTCCGTCCGGCTGGCCCTCGCCGGCGAGCTGGTACCCGACGCGGTCAACGTGGCCGGCGGCATCATTGCCCCGGACGTCCGCCCGGGCATCCCGCTGATGGAGAAGCTGGGCCGCATCTTCACCGCCCTGACGCACGCCTCGCTCACGCAGTTCGACGTCGAGGTGGCCGGCGAAATCTCCTCGCTCGATGTCAAGGTGCTCGAACTCGCGGCGCTCAAGGGCATCTTCGCCGACGTCGTCACCGAGCAGGTCTCCTACGTCAACGCCCCCGTGATCGCCGAGCAGCGCGGCATCAACGTCCGCCTCATCACGACGCCGGACACGGAGTCGTACCGCAACGTCCTGACCCTGCGCGGCGCCCTCAGCGACGGCAGCCAGATTTCCGTCGCCGGAACCCTGACGGGGCCCAAGCAGATCCAGAAACTGGTCGGCGTCAACGGCTACGAGGTGGAGATCCCGATCAGCGAACACCTCGTGGTGGTGGCCTACTCGGACCGCCCCGGCGTGATCGGCACCATCGGGCACATCCTCGGCATGAACAACATCAACATCGCGGGCATGCAGGTTGCCCGCCAGACCGAGGGCGGCCAGGTGCTGGCGCTGCTGACCATCGACAGTTCGGTGCCGCAGCAGGTCCTTGATGCGATCAAGGCCGGCATCGGCGCGGACATGGTCCGGGAAGTCGACCTCGAGGACTGATGTCCTCTGAACGCACGCCGGCGGCGGGCACCTTGCCGCCGGCGTCCGCGAAGCACCGGCCGTTCTGCGTACAATGGCTAGGTCCGAATCTCGGATCCAGCCGGTAGCCCGGCCTTTACTTTTTGCACACCCGGCAGGGGACGCCTCCACTTCCACGCGGAGTGGACCATGGTGTGCGCACGCAATCCAGCTTTCAGGAGCCCAATGAACGCCGTCCAGAGGTTCATCAGAAGCAGAGTGCTTCTGCTGACCGCGTCCATTTTGATCGTGGCCATGTGTCTTTCGGTCCTCGTTCAGGGGCAGTCCCAGGCTGCGCTGAACCGGACCGTTGACCAGAACTCCCGGGGGCTCTACGACGTTCTCGTCCAGGCCAAGGCCGACGACAACGGCGGGCTGATGCAGCCCGAGATCGCCACCGGCCAGGGCGGAATCAGCTTCGAGCAGCTGGACGGCATCAGGAAACTCTCCGGCACGTCCGTGGCGGCCCCGATCAGCCTCGTCTCCCGCGTGACCCAGAACCTGGAGGCCCCGCGGCTGGAGGCCACGGACTACCTGGGCTTCAACGCCGGACTCGCCGGCACCGCCGGAGACCCGAGCGCCACCGACCCGGCCAAGTGGCCGGCCCCCGAATCCGTCCTCTCCGACACCCCCAAGAAGTACCGCCTCACGGCCAGCGCCGTCAGCTCGGACGGGCACTCCGACCAGACCCTCTTCAAGACCATGGCCGAGGGCTCCCTCGGCAAGGCAGAGCTCGTCGAAGAGCAGGTGGACGGCGGCACCAACGTCCGTATCGCAGGCCCGGAGGGGGAGACCGGCATCAAGTTCCCGGCCCCGGCCGGCGGCTCGGAGCACAACCTCTTCAACCTCTCAGTCTCGCTGCCGCAGGCCCCCCAGGTGACGGAATCCGTCGTCGCCGTCGATCCCGTCTCCGAGCGCGCCCTGCTCGGAACGGCCGGTGACTTCCTGGCCCCGCTGGAGAAGGCGCCGCCCGCAGACGCCCGCAACGCCGGCGCGATCGGGCGCCACTTCGAAAGCCTCTTCACCAACGGCATCGGCATGGACGAATTGAAGGAAGGCCCGGACTTCCTCGGCGTCAAGCTCAAGTACTGGGCCCCGCTGATGACCCAGTACCAGCAGGCGAAGCGCAGCGGCCAGCTGACCGCCGATTCGCAGGCCATCCCGCTGATCGTCCGCTCGGGCACGTCGCTGGACCTCAAATACTCCGTCAAGATCGAGGAGATCGACGCGTCCGGGAACGTCACCAAGGACGTCGGCACCGTGACCCGCTCCCTGGACAAGGACTACCTCCCGTTCGTCTCGAAGTCCCCGTTCTCCCTCGCCTGGCCCGGTTCCAAGGACCTGACACAGCTGATGGGCGATACCGGCAGCTTCAGCCAGGGCCTCTACAACCCGGCCACCTGGAGCACCGACTTCGCCGCCGCACCGAAATACAAGGATGGCGAGACCGCCGGCAACGGGGCCGTGGACAAGAGCGCGACCCCCGGCGAATGGGTCACCGTCAACCGCCTGCCCGAAAAGGGCGCCAACGGCGACGCCGTCGACCAGACGCAACGCGAACCCGTTGACGAACGCTCCTATCGGGAAAACCTGGAAACAGGCAAGAAGCTCGCCACGCCCCTCGCGATGGTCTACGGCACGTTCGACGCCGGCCAGGTCAAGGATGTTGCCGGTGACGTCAACCGCCTGCCCCTCGGCGGCTACGACCCGACGCCCCTCACCCTGACGAAGGACGCGTCCGGCAAGGACGTCGAGAACACCGAACTCAAGCCCTCGCTGAGCGCCACCGGACTGGCCAGCCAGTCCGCCGGTGCCATCACCGACTACTACGGCCTGGCCGCCGCCCGCGGCTTCGAACAGAACGCCAACGTGATCGACGCCATCCGGGTCCGCGCCAAGGTGCCCGGCAGCTGGAAGCAGGCCCAGCCCGAGGTTGCAAAGCTTGCCGACGAGATCCGCGACATGGGCCTGCAGGCGACAGTGGTCGCAGGTTCGGCCCGTGAGGACGCCAGCATCTCCGTTCCCGGCTACTCCAAGGACGACGCCGGCAAGGAATCCCCGCTCGGCACCGTGCAGCAATCGTGGGTCCGCCAGGACGCCGCGGACGCCGTGTCCGGATCCCTGACCGCGACCAACCTGACCCTCCTCTTCATCACGCTCTGCGGCGCCGCGCTGCTCACCGGTGCCTCCACCGTGAGCTACGTCCGCAAACGCCGCAGCGAGGCCGGAACCCTGCGCGCCATGGGCTGGACCCAGCGCAAGATCCGCTCCTGGGTGCTGGCCGAATTCGGCGTCGGAGCGGCCCTGCTGGCCGTCGCCGGAACCGTCCTCAGCCTGATCAGCTGGAACGTGGAAACGGCGGTCGTCTCGGCCTCCGTCGTGGCCCTCTACATCGGCGCGGCGTTCTTCGCCGCGCAGCAGCTGCGGCACCGTGAGGTCATCGACCAGGAACCGCAGCACGACGAGCGCCTCATCGCCGTCGACTCGCCGCTGACCTTCGCGAACCGGCAGCTGAGCACCAACAAGTTCAACACCATCTCCCTGGCCGTCGCCGTCGGCGTCTTCGGTGCCGCGGTGGGCGGGCTGATCGCGCTGCTGATCGACATCCCCCGGGCAGCAGGTGCGAGCGCCCTGAGCGGGCTGGCCGCGGCCAGCATCGCGCTGCCCAGCATCGTCCTGGGACTGGCTGGCGTGGCCGTCGGGCTGCTGCTGACCATGGTCACCGGCCGGTTCGAGCTGCAGGCCAAGCGGCAGTACCTCAGCACCCTGCAGGCGATGGGCTGGAACCCCGACATGCTCGGCCAGGTCCGGTTCTTCGAAAATGCCATGGTCGGTGCGGTCGCGCTGCCCCTCGGTGTGGTCGGCGCCTTGGGCGTCGGACTGCTCCTCGCTCCCTATGCCGCGCTCTGGGCCGCAATCGCCGGGCTCGTGGCTGTACTCTGCTGGATTCCCATTGCAACGAAAGTGGTCCGATGAACAACGACCTGAACCTTGACCGGGCGGCTCACGACCGAATGACGGAGAGCACCCGCCGCGGTGCCCACCAGACCCGCGCCAACACGATCGTGAAAGCAACGGACCACGCCACCCCGCTGGAACTGAGCAACATCACCATCCACTACGGCGGTGGCAAGGGCGGTGCGGAAGCCGTCAACGTGGTGGACGACTTCAACATGACGCTGCACGCCGGTGAGATGCACTGCATCGCCGGCCGCAGCGGCTCGGGCAAGACCAGCATCCTGACCGTCGGTGCGGGCCTGACCCTGCCGACGTCGGGCCGGGTGTTCTGGGAAGGCGACTCCCTCGAAAGCATGGGCGACGACGAAATCGCCGACCGCCGCCGGGCCCTGATCGGCTACGTCGACCAGGGCGGTGCCCTGATTGACGGGATGAGCGCCCTCGAGAACGTCCTGCTCCCGGCCGTTCCCGACGGCGAGGTGGACAAGCGCCGCGACATGGCCAAGGACCTCTTGGACCTCGTTGGCCTCGGCCGGCGCATGCGCCACCGCCCGGCCCAGCTCTCCGGCGGTGAGCGCCAGCGCGTGGCGATCGCCCGGGCCCTGATCCTCGGCACCCGGGTGCTCGTGGTGGACGAACCGACCGCCAGCCTGGACCGCTCCGCGGCCAACCGCATCATCAGCATCCTCAAGGACACCACCTCGGACGGCATCGCCGTGCTGGTCGCTTCACATGACCACGAACTGGTCCGCCAGAGCGATACCCTGACCGAACTGATCTAGGTTAAAACTGTGACAACTTCCGAGAAGACCCCGTTCTACATCACGACGGCCATCAGTTATCCCAACGGCGTGCCGCACATCGGCCACGCCTATGAAGTCATCGCTACGGACGCCATGGCCCGCTTCAAGCGGCTGGACGGCTATGACGTCTTCTTCATGACGGGTACCGACGAGCACGGCCTCAAGATGCAGCAGACGGCGGAGAAGGAAGGCATCCCGGTCAAGGAACTCGCCGACCGCAACTCGGCCGCATTCCGCCAGATGAGCGATGACCTCGGCATTTCGCTGAGCCGTTTCATCCGCACCACGGACCAGGACCATTACGAGGCGGCCAAGGCCCTCTGGGAGCGGATGGAAGCCAACGGCGACATCTACCTGTCCAAGTACGCCGGCTGGTACTCCGTCCGGGACGAACGCTACTTCGTGGAGGACGAGACCGAAGTGCAGGCCGACGGCCTGCGCTACGCGAGCGAAACCGGCACCGAAGTGACCTGGACCGAAGAGGAGAGCTATTTCTTCAAGCTCGCCTCCTACCAGGACAGGCTGCTTGCCCTCTACGCGGACCACCCCGGCTTCGGCGCGCCGCACAACCGCTTCAACGAGGTCGTCAGCTTCGTCAAGGGCGGCCTGGAGGACCTGTCCATCAGCCGCACCTCGTTCAAATGGGGTGTCCCGGTCCCCGGCAACCCGGACCACGTCATGTACGTCTGGGTCGATGCACTGACCAACTACCTGACCGGCGTCGGCTTCCCTGACACCGCGTCCGAGGCATTCAAGAAGTACTGGCCGGCCGACGTCCATGTGATCGGCAAGGACATCTCCCGCTTCCACGCGGTCTACTGGCCCGCCTTCCTGATGTCCGCCGGGCTGGAACTGCCCAAGCGCGTCATGATCCACGGCTTCCTGCACAACCAGGGCGTCAAGATGTCCAAGTCGCTGGGCAACGTTGTGGCGCCCGCCGACTGGGTTGCCCAGTACGGCCTGGACCAGGTCCGTTTCTTCCTGCTCCGCGAGGTCCCCTTCGGCGCGGACGGTTCCTACAGCCACGACGCGATCGTGGGCCGGATGAACGCCGACCTCGCCAACAACTTCGGCAACCTGGCCCAGCGTTCGCTGTCCATGGTGGCCAAGAACTGCGAGGGCCGCGTCCCGGCGCCGGCCGGGTTCACCGCCGAGGACGCCGCGCTGCTGGGCCAGGCCAACGGGCTCCTGGACATCTCCCGTTCCGCGTTCGAGAAGCAGGAGTTCAGCCGCGCCCTCGAAGCGATCTGGGGCGTCCTGGGTGACACCAACGCCTACTTCGCCGAGCAGGCGCCGTGGGTGCTGCGGAAGACCGACGTCGAGCGCATGAACACGGTCCTCTATGTCACCCTCGAGGTGCTCCGGATCGTCGCGATCCTCGCCCAGCCGGTGATGCCGGCGGCGGCGGCGGCGATCCTGGAAACCCTCGGCCAGCCCGAGGGCGACGCCCGCCGGTTCACCGCGCTGCCGGAACCGATTGTCGCGGGGACGGCCCTGCCCGCGCCGGCCCCGGTCTTCCCTAAGTACGAGGAACCCACCGAGGCTTAGGCCACTCCGACGCCTGCCCGCCCGCACCCCGGGTGGGCTGTTCGGATACTGAGACGACTTGACCAGCATGTGGATGACTTGGCTACGCTGAAAACATGAGCGCATCCACGATTGATCTGGCCGTTATTCCCGGCGACGGCATCGGGCCCGAAGTCACGGCCGAAGCCTTGAAGGTTCTGGCGAAGGCTGCCGCGGCCGAGGGGATCGTGCTGCAGCAGACCCACTACAAGCTCGGTGCCCAGCACTGGCTCGAAACGGGGGAGACGCTGCCGGACAAGACCCTCGCCGATCTCCGCACCCGCGACGCCATCCTCTTCGGCGCCGTCGGGGCGGCCCCCGGCGACACCAGGATTCCCTCCGGCATCATCGAACGGGAACTGCTCCTGAAGCTGCGCTTCAGCCTGGACCACTTCGTCAACCTGCGGCCCTCCCGCCTGTACCCGGGCGTCGGCAGCCCGCTCGCCAACCCCGGGAACATCGACTTCATCGTGGTCCGCGAAGGCACCGAAGGCCCCTACGTCGGCAACGGCGGCGTGCTGCGCGCCGGCACGCCCCACGAGGTCGCCACCGAGGTCTCGCTCAACACCGCGCATGGTGTGGAGCGTGTGGTCCGGGACGCCTTCCGCCGCGCCAATGACCGCCCCCGCAAGAAGCTGACGCTCGTGCACAAGCACAACGTCCTTGTCTTCGCCGGCCACCTCTGGAAGCGCACCGTGGAGGCCGTCGCCCAGGAATTCCCGGAGGTCACCCACGACTACCTGCACGTCGATGCCGCCACGATCTTTATGGTCACGGACCCGGCGCGCTTCGACGTGATCGTCACGGACAACCTCTTCGGCGACATCATCACCGACCTCGCCGCCGCGGTGACCGGCGGAATCGGGCTGGCGGCCTCCGGCAACATCAACATGGAACGGACCGCTCCGTCCATGTTCGAACCCGTCCACGGTTCCGCCCCGGACATCGCCGGCCAGCAGAAGGCGGATCCCACCGCCGCCATCCTCTCCGCCGCCCTGCTCCTGGACCACCTCGGCTACGCCGCCGCGGCGCGGAAGATCGAGGTTGCCGTCATCGCCGACGTCGCCGGCCGGGGCGGCACCGTCCGCAGCACAAGCGCCGTCGGCGACGCCATCGCCGCAGCCCTCTAGGCGAGCTCCTGGGCCCGGCCAACGGGCGTAAGCTTGTTTCGAATCACCAACATGCTGCCGTGGTCCGAGGATGAACCACGTTCACACACCAGGCAGCCGACCGTGGAGGAACCATGACTCAGACTGCCCATGGCGTCGAATTCACCCAGCAACCTTCGGCCACCCCGAAGTCCGCTGAAGAGCGTGCAGCCATCCTGGCGAACCCGGGATTCGGCAACTATTTCACCGACCACACCGCGATCGTCGACTACAGCGTCGACGACGAGGGCAAAGGCGGCTGGCACGATGCCCGCGTCGAGGCCTACGGCCCCATCTCGCTGGACCCGTCCGCCGCAGTGCTGCACTACGGCCAGGAGATCTTCGAGGGTCTCAAGGCTTACCGCCACGCCGACGGTTCCATCTGGACCTTCCGGCCCGAAGCGAACGCCGCACGGCTCAACAAGTCTGCCCGCCGGCTGGCCCTCCCCGAACTTCCGGAAGAGTTCTTCCTGGGCGCCATCCGCGAACTCGTCTCCGCGGACAAGGAATGGGTTCCCGCCGGCGACGGCGAGGCGCTCTACCTGCGCCCGTTCATGATCGCCACCGAGGCTTTCCTCGGCGTCCGGGCAGCCCGTGAAGTGTCCTTCCGCGTCATTGCGTCCCCGGCCGGCAACTACTTCGGCGGCGAGCTCAAGCCCGTCTCCATCTGGATCTCCCGCGAATACGCCCGCGC
The DNA here is from genome assembly GCF_040547005.1 of Arthrobacter sp. UYCu712. Classification (NCBI taxonomy): domain Bacteria; kingdom Bacillati; phylum Actinomycetota; class Actinomycetes; order Micrococcales; family Micrococcaceae; genus Arthrobacter; species Arthrobacter sp. UYCu712. The sequence goes on along the minus strand of NZ_JBEPOZ010000006.1, from coordinate 37,286 downwards.
CGGCCGCGGTGGAACAGGCGCCGCGAAATGCGGCGGAAACTACGCCGCGTCCCTCATCGCGCAGCAGGAGGCGGAGGCCCACGGCTGCAAGCAGGTCCTCTTCCTGGACCAGTTCAATGACAACGCCGTGGAAGAGCTCGGCGGCATGAACGTGTTCTTCGTGATGAAGGACGGCTCCCTCGTCACCCCCGCGCTCAGCGGAACCATCCTGGAGGGCATCACCCGGATGTCCGTCATTCAGGTGGCCAAGGACATGGGCCGCGAGGTCACCGAACGCAAGATCACCCTCGACGAATGGCGTGACGGTGTGGCCAGCGGCGAGATCGCCGAAGTCTTCGCCTGCGGCACCGCCGCCGTCATCACGCCCATCGGCGTGCTCAAGGACAACACCGAGTTCATCGGCTCCGAGGACGCAAAGGCGGGGGAGACCACCATGGCCATCCGCGAGCAGCTCCTCAGCATCCAGACCGGAACCGTCGAGGACACCCACGGCTGGCTGACCCGCCTCGCCTAGCAGCGTCCGGTTCCACTAGCGTTCGGCGCCGGCCCCGCACCTTCGTGCGGGGCCGGCGTCGTTCTGGGAAGATGGGACAGTGATTCCCGAAGACTCCAGCGACGTTGTCCGCAGCACAGAGCTGACCCGCTTCCGGCTTGCCCCGAATCCCGGGCCGATGAGCCTGCACGGCACCAACTCCTACGTCATCGCTGCCCCCGGGTCCGCGTCGACGGTCGTGGTGGACCCGGGGCCCCTGGACGGGCAGCACCTGCAGGAGCTTGCGGACGCTGGTCCGGTGGAACTCATCCTCATCACGCACCGGCACGCCGACCACACCGCCGCCGCGGCCAGGTTCGCCGGAATCACCGGAGCGCCGGTGCGGGCGGCCGACCCCGCCCACTGCCACGGCGGCAGCCCCCTGAAGGGCGGCGAGGTCCTGCACGCGGCCGGGGTTGAAATCAGGGTGCTCGCCACCCCCGGCCACACGTCCGATTCGGTGTGCTTCCATCTCCCGCATGACGGCGCCCACGGTTCCGTGCTGACGGGAGACACTATCCTGGGCCTTGGCACCACGGTACTCGACTACCCCGACGGCACCCTGGCGGACTACCTGGCTTCCCTGGACCGGCTGGAGCCCCTCGGTGCGGCCACCGTCCTGCCGGCCCACGGCCCGATGCTGCCGGCCCTGGACAAAGTCGTCCGTGCCTACCGGGACCACCGGCAGGACCGCCTCGCGCAGATCCGTTCTGCATTGGCGGATCTCGGCGCCGGGGCCGGGGTGGAGGACGTGGCCGACGCCGTGTACGCCGACGTCGATCCTGCCGTGCGGCCGGCGGCGGAACTCTCGGTCGCGGCCCAGCTCGACTACCTCCGGTCCGGCGGAAGCACGCCCTGGTGAGCAGGTACGCTTGGATCCATGCGTATCGCCCGGTTTGTAGCTGATTCTGATCCCCTCTACGGCATTGTTGAAGGTGAGCCCGGCAGTGAGGAAATCACTGTCATCAACGGTGACCCCTTCTTCCACGGTGTGGAACGGACCGCCGTCAGGCACAAACTGGAGGACGTGCGCCTGCTCGCCCCGATCATTCCGCGCAGCAAGGTCATCGGTGTGGGCCGCAACTTCGCGGAACACGCCCAGGAACTCGGCAACGAGGTCCCCAAGCAGCCGCTGCTGTTCCTGAAGCCGAACACCTCGGTGATCGGGCCCAACGATCCGATCATCCTGCCGGAGTTCTCCGACGAAGTGTCCTTCGAAGCCGAACTCTGCGTCGTCATCGGCCGGATCTGCAAGGACGTCCCCGAGGAACGCGTCGACGACGTCATCTTCGGCTACACCTGCGGCAACGACCTCACCGCCCGCGACGTCCAGAAAACGGACCTGCAGTGGGCCCGGGCCAAGGGCTTCGATACGTCCGCTCCGCTGGGGCCGTGGATCGAAACCGAACTCGACACCGAGGACCTGCAGATCCAAGGCCGGCTCAACGGCGAAATCCGCCAGGACGGCAGCACGAGCCAGATGATCCGCGGAGTCCGCGAGCTCGTCTCCATCGTCTCGCAGGCCTTCACCCTGCTGCCCGGCGACGTCATCATGACCGGGACTCCGGCCGGCGTCGGGCTCGTCCAGGCCGGCGACCGGTTCGAGGTCGAAATCGAGGGCATCGGCCGTCTCTCCAACCCCGTCGTCCGCCGCTAGCCAGGGCGGGGGAGCAAGCCATGGTCAACGGCGGCTGGAGCGGTGCCCGGGCACGGTCCGGGAACCGCCGCTCCTTCCTGTTGTACGCGCTGGGCTCCCTCGGCACGTTCGTGATCGCGGCCCGGGCCGTGCACTGGCTCGACGGGCCGGCATGGCTCGGCCTCCTGTTCGCCGGGATAGGTCTGGCCCTGGCCGGGTATTACCTCGTACGGGCGCTGCGCGGCCCGCGGAGGGGACGCCCCGCCGGGCGCCGGTAGGGCACGCCGGGCAGGCGGTAAAGTTGGTGTCACTATGACTACTCCTACTGCGCCCGACGCCGCCTCCAGCTCCGCCCCGCTTGCTGCCTCCACTGGTGATGTCACCGCCGACACTCCCGTCCGTGTCCGGTTCTGCCCGTCACCGACCGGCACCCCGCACGTCGGCCTTATCCGCACGGCCCTCTTCAACTGGGCCCACGCCCGCCACACCAAGGGCACGTTCGTGTTCCGCATCGAGGACACAGACGCGGCGCGCGACTCGGAGGAGAGCTACCAGCAGCTGCTCGAAGCCCTCAAATGGCTTGGCATCTCCTGGGAGGAAGGCGTGGAAGTCGGCGGCCCGCACGAGCCGTACCGCCAGTCGCAGCGCCTGGACCTGTACAAGGACGTTGTGGCGAAACTCATCGACGCCGGCTACGCCTACGAGTGCTTCTCCTCGCCGGAGGAAGTCGAGGCCCGCCACCGCGCCGCCGGACGCGACCCCAAGCTCGGCTACGACAACTTCGACCGCGAGCTCTCCGCGGAGCAGCTCGCCGCGTTCCAGGCCGAGGGCCGCAAGCCCGTGCTCCGCGTGCGGATGCCGGACTCGGACGTCACCTTCACCGACATGGTCCGCGGCGAGATCACCTTCAAGGCCGGCAGCATTCCCGACTACGTGATCGTCCGTGCAGACGGTTCCCCGCTGTACACCCTGGTCAACCCGGTCGACGACGCCCTCATGGGCATCACCCACGTGCTCCGCGGCGAGGACCTGCTCTCCTCCACCCCGCGCCAGGTGGTCCTGATCCGCGCACTGATGGACATCGGCGTCGCCAGCTACATGCCCGTCTTCGGCCACCTGCCGTACGTCATGGGCGACGGCAACAAGAAGCTCTCCAAGCGCGACCCGCAGTCCAACCTGTTCCTGCTCCGCGACCGCGGCTTCATCCCCGAGGGCCTGCTGAACTACCTCTCGCTGCTCGGCTGGAGCCTCTCCGCCGATGAGGACATCTTCACCGTGGAGCAGCTGATCGAGCACTTCGACGTCAACGACGTGCTTGCCAACCCCGCCCGCTTCGACATCAAGAAGGCCGAAGCGATCAACGGCACCCACATCCGGATGCTCGAGCCCGAGGATTTCCGGGTCCGGCTGGTCCCGTACCTGCGCACGGCCGGCCTGGTCGGCGAGAACCTCACCGCCCGCCAGGAAGAGATCCTCGCCGAAGCGGCGCCGCTGATCCAGGAACGGATCGCACTGCTAGGCGAAGCACCCGAGATGCTCGCGTTCCTCTTCAAGAACGACGACGCGATCGACGTCGCGGACGACGCCCGCAAGGGACTCCCGGAGAACCTGGCCGAGGTCCTGGACGCGGCCCTCGCGGCCCTTGAGCCGGTCACCGGGTGGAACGCGGAAAACATCCAGGCCGCCCTGAAGGAGGCTCTCGTGGAGGGACTCGGCGTCAAGCCCCGTCTGGCCTTCGGACCCGTGCGCACGGCCATCTCCGGCCGCCGCATCTCCCCGCCGCTGTTCGAATCCATGGTGATCCTGGGCAAGGATTCGTCCCTGGCCCGGCTCCGGGCGTTCCGCGGCTGATGATGGGCGCACCGCAGGCCGCGAGCGGGCTCCTGGCAAACGGCCGGGGGGTCATCCGCGGTGTCCTGTTCGACATCGACGACACCCTGGTGGACCTGGAATTCGCGATGACCGCAGCGGTGCGTGACGCCAGCGAGCATCTCCTGCCCGGCCTGGACCAGGCCGGGTGGGAGAAGTTCGGGCGGATCTTCACCCGCGAAACCACGCATTACTATGACCGCTACCTGACCGGCGAGCTGAGCTTCAACGAACAGCGCCTGCTGCGCGGCCGGGCGGCCCTGGGGCACTTCGGCGTCGAACTGGAAGAGGGCGAGCAGGCCCAGCACTGGGTCAGTTCGTACGCGAGCCGCCAGCATGGCTACATCCGGGCCTTCGACGACGTCACGCCGCTGCTCGACGCCCTGGACGCGGCCGGCATCCCCTATGGCGCCGTCAGCAACAACGTCCACGACTACCAGCGGGTCAAGCTGGACGCCGCCGGGCTGGAACGCATCGGCGTGCTGGTCGGCACGGACACGATCGGTGTCCCCAAGCCGGACCCTGCCATCTACCTTGAGGGAGTCCGCCGCCTCGGAACCGGTGCGGGCGAAACCCTCTATGTCGGGGACAACCGGCTGCTCGACGCGGAAGGTTCGACGGCGGCGGGCCTGCTGGGGGTCTGGCTGAACCGCGGCGGGGAGCCGGCCCCGGGTTTCACCGGCCGCGAGGTCGGCTCCCTGCTGGAGCTGCTTGAGCTGCTGCCGCCCGCGTGACGTCGGACACTTTCGGGCGGCGGCGGCGACGTCGATTTGTGGATGTGAAAACTCTCGGGTAAAGTAATTACTCGTGCTGAGGCGCTGGGAGCGCGGGTTTGAACCTGCGGAACCGGCCCGAAAGTTCCATTGGGATATGGTGTAATTGGCAACACTACGGTTTCTGGTACCGTCATTCTAGGTTCGAGTCCTGGTATCCCAGCTCTGATAAATTCCGCGGAATTCAGCGGTGAATCAGGGGTTTCAAAACGGTTGAATCGATTTGAAACGCTTGCTGAGTGTATGAAATAATCACTGAGCGCGGACGGCAGGAATGCTGTTCTGGAGAGTACGCGGCCCCATCGTATAGCGGCCTAGTACGCTGCCCTCTCACGGCGGTAACGCGGGTTCGAATCCCGCTGGGGTCACAGAATGGAGCGGTCCCGGGCATCAGCCCGGGGCCGCTTCTGTTGTACGCCCAGACACCGGAGCTGAACTGGCATGATGATGCTGTGACCTCCGACGAATCTCCCGGCACAGCCGGGACCCCGGCACCGCGGGCAGCCGCCGCCATCGAACTGCTGGAAGCAGTCCGCGCCGCGCTGGCCGCAACAGCCCTGCCCCTGGCCCTGCCGGATGCCGAGCGGGCCCGGCAGGACATCCGCAACTCCCTGGCCCAGCTGGATGACTACATCCTGCCCCGCTACCGCAGCCTCGAGGCACCCCTGCTCGCCGTGGTGGGCGGCTCCACCGGCGCCGGGAAGTCCACCCTCGTGAACGGGCTGGTGGGGCACGCCGTCACCCGCGCCGGGGCTATCCGGCCCACGACGCGCCAGCCGATCCTGCTGCACCACCCCTCGGATGCCGCCTGGTTCGAGGACCAGCGTGTCCTGCCCAGCCTCAACCGGATCCGCGGCACGCTCGTCAGCGGCCCGTTGCCGGCCAGCCAGGCCGGACCCACGCCGGATGCGGCGGCGGTCTCCTCCCTCGTGCTGGTCTCCGACGGCGCGGTGCCCCGCGGGGTTGCGTTGCTGGACGCCCCCGACGTCGACTCCATCTCGGATGACAACCGCAAGCTGGCGGGCCAGCTGCTCGCCGCCGCCGACCTGTGGGTGTTCGTCACCACCGCCAACCGCTACGCCGACGCCGTCCCCTGGCGGCTGCTGCTCGGCGCCGCTTCGCGGGACATCATGGTGGCTGTGGTCCTGGACCGGGTGCCGCCCGCCGCCGAAGCCGAGGTCCGGGCCGACCTGCAGGCCATGCTCAGCAGGGAGGGACTCGGCGAAGCACGGCTGTTTGTGGTGCCCGAGCTGGTGCTGGACGCGATGGGGATGCTGCCGGCCGACGCCCTGGCCCCGATCCGGTCCTGGCTCGAAGACCTGGCGGCGGACGCCGCGGGCCGGGCCGGCATCGCACGGCGGACCCTCAACGGAACCGTGAAGGAGCTCGGTGCCCGGGTAGAGGCCGTGGCACAATCCGCCGGGGAGCAGCAGCATGCGGCGCAGGTCCTCGCCGGAGACGCCCGCGCCGCCTACCAGGATGCTGTGGCACGGATCCTCGAAGCGACCCGCGACGGCGCCCTGCTGCGCGGCGAAGTCCTGGCCCGCTGGCAGGACTTCGTCGGCACGGGTGAGTTCTTCCGGGTCATGGAGCAGAACATCGGCAGGTTCCGGGACCGGATGGGCGCCTTCTTCCGCGGTGAGCCGGCCCCGGCGGTCAGAGTGGAGACAGCAATCGAATCCGGGCTTCAGTCGGTCATCATCGATGAAGCCGCCAACGCCGCGGAAGACACAGACCAGCGCTGGCGTTCCGACCCCGCCGGCCGCCAACTGCTGGGAAGTGACGACCTCTCCGGGACTTCGGACGGTTTTCCCGAGACAGTGGCAGCCGAGATCCGGGCGTGGCAGGGGAGCCTCATGGAGCTCATCCGGACAGAGGGCCAGGGCAAACGCACCCAGGCCCGCTGGTTGTCCTTCGGCGTCAACGGCCTCGGGGCAGCCCTCATGATCGTCGTTTTTTCGATGACCGCCGGGCTGACGGGACTCGAGATCGGCGTCGCCGGCGGCACCGCCGTCGTCGGGCAGCGGCTGCTGGAAGCGGTGTTCGGCGAGGACGCCGTCCGCCGGCTCGCCAAAACCGCCCGCGAGGACCTGCACGCCCGCTGCCAGAAGCTGCTCCAGGCCGAACAGGAACGCTTCCTCTCCCGGCTGCACGCCTCCGGGGGTGCTACGCCGGATGTCCTCGCAGGTCACGCCGCCGCGCTCCGCCGCCTGGCGGCCGCAGCATGAGCCGCCACGGCGCCGCCCGCGAAGCTTCCCAGCTGCGCCGCCGGCTCGAAGCCCTGGACGAGGCACGCGGGCTGGCCGCGGGCGCGCTCCCGGAGGACGTCCTCCAGGAGGCCCTCGGCGTGATCGACCGTGCCAGCTCGCGGCGGTCGCTCTCGGCCGAGCACACAGTGGTGGGCTTTTTCGGCGCGACCGGCAGCGGAAAATCCTCCCTCTTCAACGCCGTCAGCGGCGCGGAGATCGCGACGGCGGCGGCCCGGCGCCCCACCACCTCGGAACCGCTCGCCGGCATCTGGGGCGCCGAAGGCAGCGAGCCCCTGCTCGACTGGCTCGAGGTCCGTAAGCGGCACCATGCCGCCCCCGTGCCGGGCTTCGCCGACGAAAGCACGGGCCTGATCCTGCTGGACCTGCCGGACTTCGACTCGACGCGGGCAGCCAACCGGGAGATCGTGCAACGGATGGTCGGACTCGTCGACGTGCTCGTCTGGGTCCTCGATCCGCAAAAGTACGCCGATGCCGCGGTGCACAATGATTTCCTGGTGCCCCTGGCCTCCCACGGGGCAGTCACCCTCGTGGTGCTTAACCAGGTGGACCGATTGCCGGACCACGATGTGCGGCCGGTGCTGGAATCCCTGCACGGCATCCTCGCGCGCGACGGCCTGGGCAAGGTCCAGGTCCTGGGAGCCTCGGCTGTGGTGGGCACCGGCGTGGACAAGGTCAGGGCTGCCATCCGCCAGGCGGCCATGCAGCGCCAGGCCCTTTCGCAGCGCCTGGCCGCGGACGTCACCCGGGTCTCGGCCCGGCTCGCGGACGCCTCGGGCGAGGGGGAACCGGCCGGGGTGAAGGCGGCCTCCCGGGCCAGGCTGGCCGAGGAGCTGGCTGTCGCCGCCAATGTCCCGCTCGTGGTGGATGCCGTGGTCCGTTCCTACCGGCAGGAAGCAACGCGCCGCACCGGCTGGCCGGTCACGCGCTGGCTGGTCCGGTTCCGGCCGGACCCCCTGAGGCGGCTGAACCTCCGCCGTGACGGCGCCAAGCCGGAGCTGAACCGGACCTCGCTGCCGCCTGCGGGCGCCCCGGAGCGGGCGCGCACCGATGCCGCCGTCCGTGAGTTCGCGGACGCGGCGTCCGACGGCGTCCCGGGACCCTGGCGTGCGGTCATCCGCGGTGCGGCCCGCGAGGGCCGGGAACAGCTGCCGGACGCCCTGGACCAGGCGATCGCGTCCACGGACCTCAAGGCGGGCCGGAAGTCCTGGTGGTGGACGGTCTTCAACGTCATCCAGTGGCTGGCCTTGCTGACCGCTCTCGGCGGGTTCGCCTGGCTGGGTGTCCTGGCCGCCCTGGGGTATCTGCAGCTGCCGGTCCCGGACGCACCCCTCGTGGAAGGCTGGCCGGTCCCCACGGTCATGATCGCCGGGGGAGCGCTGCTGGGGATCGTCCTGGCGATCGCCGGCAAGTTCATTGCGGGCGCAGCCGCCCGGGCGCGCGGGGCGGCTGCCCGGAAACGGCTCAAGTCTTCCGTGGAGACCGTCGCGGGGAAGCTCGTGGTGGAGCCGGTGGACGCCGAGGTCGGCCGGCTGCGTTCGTTCCGGAAAGCGCTGCAGGCGGCGGCGCGTTAGGACGGGCCAAACGCAGGGGCGGTGCTAGGCCGTCACCCAGGCACCGGCCCTGACGAGCAGGCAGTTACCGGTGGTCGTGTCCGTCCAGCGTGAACCGTTCTTGAACACCGCGGTCGTGTTCTTCTTTCCGATGATGTCGGCGTGGAACTGCCGGGACGAGGCCGACGCCGACACGGTCTGGACCACCGAATCCTGGAACCGGAGGGCTACCCGGTTGAATCCCGTCCAGGAGCCCTCGACGGCGTAGGCGCCTTTGCCGGCGTAGAATCCGCCGGCATTGCCGTCCGTGATGTTGATTGTGGCGTCGATCTCGAGATTGTTGAAGTTGTTCGCGGCCCCGCCGGACTGACCGTTGGAGAGGTAGATCGCCCACCCTGTCGCCTGGTCGATGTTCGCGCCATTGATCTTCACATCGGATACGTTGCCCAGCTCGGAATCGATGAAAATGCCGTAGTTGTTGGCTTTTCTAATGTCCGGATCGGTGATCTGCAGGTGCGTCACACCGCCGATGCGGATACCGGAGTACCCCGAACTTGCTTTGTTCCGGTTGCGGACGATGGGGCTGACGATCTTGACGTAGTTGGCCATCTGGATCAGGAACCCGCACGTGTTCCGGTTCACGAGGCCACAGTCTTCCGCGAGGCAGTTCACCAGGAACAGGTTCTCGTTGAAGACGCTCAAGGCGCGAAGGCTGCCGAGAACCTTGAACCCGGTGCCGGTGCAGTTGATGGCGGAGCAGTTGTTGATCCAGAGGTTCCTGATCTGGGCCGGGCCGGAGATCCGGAAACCGTGCTCGCCGGCGTCGTGCACGGCGACGTTGTCAATGCGGAGGTCCTCGGCCGGGTTGTTCGATTCCAGCAGGATCCCGTTGTGTCCGGGCGTGTAGGTCGAGTTCGGGGAGGCGCCTCGGATCCAGCCTCCGTTGAGGCGGAGGTGCGATACGTCGCGGAAGTCCGCGCCGCGGACGTACCTTTCGATTTCGAGCCAGTTGATCGTCAGGTTCGGAACGGTCTCGGCGAACACCGCGTAGTCGAAGTTCTTGATCCGCGCCCGGTCAATGGTGATATAGCTGGAGCCGTTGATGTTCAGCCCATTGTCCCGGACGTTCCCGCTGCCCTGCCCCGGGGTGCTCGATTCGACGTCCACCACGTCGATCCGGACGTTCGTTGCATCCTGGATGGACAGGCCAGAGCCGCTGGGGCCGCCCAGCGTGGTGATGTAGATGCCCCCGGTGACGGTGGTATTTGAGCCGATCCGGATTTGCGGGGTGCGGCCGGTCCGGGCGCGGGCCCGGAACTTCGCGCCGTTGGTGTGCAGGCAAAGCCCCGCGGGGAGGACCAGCGCGGCGCCGAGGATCATGGTGAAGGTGGAAGGAATGGTCAGCGGGTAGCCGAGGGCCACCGCCGCGTTCGCCGCTGCCAGCAATGCAGCCCGGTCATCAGTCGTTCCGTTGCCGGTCACGCCGTAATCGCGGGCGTTGATGAAAACTCCGCCGTGGCCGGACGGGGGATCCAGCGCCGCGCCGGAGTGACCCGAGGCGCCCTGGATACCCTGCGGGGCGGCAGCTAGTCCGAGACCCCCGACAATAATGGCACTTCTACGTGTCACGGACATGACGAGCCGTCTTTCACCCGGGTTACAACGTTTCCTCGGCCATTGTGAACCGGTGAGCCTTGAGAAACCTATGATCGTGCGGCTTCCGTCAGAGGCCCGCTGCGGCGTCGCGGACCTTGACCATGGTGCGCAGGTTCCTGGTGGTGGTGGTGGCCTTGTACTTCGGCTTCGCGGACAGCTTGCTGAACGGACTGTCCAGGGTGCCGCCCGCAGGAGCCAGCCAGGCCATGGCCTCCGGGCCCAGGCGCGTCAGCTCGGCACCGTCCAGGCCTGTTCCGGCGTCGTAGAGCTCCGTCAGCATGTCCGGATCCGAGGCCAGCGTGAGGTAGGTATGGGTGGAGGCATCGTCCGCGGGGTAGGGACACGCCGCCACCAGCTCCGCCACGCGGGCTGCCTCCAGCACTACCACCCAGGCGTCATAGCCGAACGCCTCGCGGAGGCAGGCCTCGAACTCGGCCTTGACCTTGGCCGGCGGCAGTTCGCTGGCAAGTACCACGTTGCCGCTGGCGAGGAGTGTCTTCACACCGGAAAAGGGCCGTGCCTTCAAGGCTTCCTTGAGGTCGGCCATCCTAATGTTGATCCCGCCCACGTTGATGCCGCGCAGGAACACCGCATAGCTGTTCATGCGCACAGCCTATGCTGTCAGTCGTTCGTCTTGCGCAGCGCTTCGGTGAGGACACGGGCGGCGTTGCAGACCACTTCGGCGTGCAGACGTCCGGGCTGGCGGGTCAGGCGCTCGATGGGTCCGGAAATAGAGACGGCGGCAATCACACGGCCGGACGGACCGCGGACCGGTGCCGAAACGGAGGCGACCCCGGGCTCGCGTTCGCCGAGGCTCTGTCCCCAGCCCCGGCGTCGGACTCCGGCCAGGACGGTGGGGGTGAAGCGGGCGGCCTGCAGGCCTTCCAGGAGACGGTCGTGGTCCTCCCAGGCGAGCAGCACCTGGGCCGCGGAACCGGCCTTCATGGAAAGCTGCGTGCCGACGGGAATCGTGTCGCGCAGGCCGATCGGACGCTCGGCGGAGGCGACGCAAACGCGCCAGTCGCCCTGCCGGCGGAAGATCTGGGCGCTCTCCCCGGTGGCGTCACGCAGCTGCATCAGGACCGGCCCGGCCGAGGCGATCAGCCGGTCCTCGCCGGCGGCGGAGGCGAGCTCCACGAGGCGGCTGCCAAGGACAAACCTGCCCTGGATATCGCGGCTCACGAGGCGGTGGTGAACCAGCGCCAATGCAAGCCTGTGCACGGTTGGCCGCGCCAGCCCCGTGGCGGCTACAAGCTGCGCCAGGGTGGTGGGGCCGGCCTCAAGTGCGTCAAGCACATGGGCCGCTTTATCGATGACACCGACTCCACTAGAATTGTCCATGTAATGATATTGCCGTCTCATTATCTGAGATGCAAGTCAACGCGCTGGCGCCGCACAGTGGACTGCTGATTCAGTGGACATATTAAGTCGGTATCAACGAACATTGCAGTGAAGGGAGAAGGCCGTGGCAAAGACACTGGCCGAGAAAGTCTGGGACGCGCATGTGGTGCGCAAAGGCGACGGCGAAGGAGCCAACGCCCAGCCTGACCTTCTCTTCATTGACCTCCACCTGGTGCACGAGGTGACTTCACCGCAGGCCTTTGAGGGCCTGCGCCTGGCCGGACGCCCGCTGCGGCGGCCTGACCTCACCATCGCCACCGAGGACCACAACACTCCCACGCTGGACATCGACAAGCCTATCGCCGACCTCACCAGCCGGACCCAGATCCAGACGCTGCGCAACAACTGCCGGGAGTTCGGCGTCCGCCTGCACTCCCTCGGCGACGCCGAGCAGGGAATCGTCCACGTGGTGGGCCCGCAGCTGGGCCTGACCCAGCCGGGCATGACGGTGGTCTGCGGCGACTCGCACACCTCCACGCACGGCGCGTTCGGCGCGCTGGCCATGGGCATCGGCACCTCCGAAGTCGAGCACGTCATGGCCACCCAGACGCTGTCCTTGAAGCCGTTCAAGACCATGGCCATCAACGTCGTGGGCACCCTGCGCCCGGGTGTTTCCGCCAAGGACATCATCCTGGCCGTCATCGCCAAGATCGGCACCGGCGGAGGCCAGGGCTACGTGCTCGAATACCGCGGCTCCGCGATCCGGGCGCTGTCCATGGAAGCCCGGATGACCATCTGCAACATGTCCATCGAGGCCGGAGCCCGCGCCGGACTCGTTGCCCCGGACCAGACGACCTACGACTACATGTACGGCCGCCCGCACGCGCCCCAGGGCGCCGAATGGGACGACGCCGTCGAGTACTGGGACACCCTGCGCACTGACGACGACGCCACGTTCGACGTCGAAGTGGACCTCGACGCCGACACCCTGGAACCGTTCGTGACCTGGGGAACCAACCCCGGCCAGGGCGTCTCCCTCTCCGCCAAGGTGCCCTCGCCCGAGGACTTCGGCGACGAGAACGCCAAGGCCGCCGCGGAACGTGCGCTGCAGTACATGGGCCTGGAAGCCGGCACCCCGATGAAGGACATCCGGGTGGACACGGTCTTCCTGGGCTCCTGCACCAACTCCCGGATGGAAGACCTGCGGGCCGCGGCGGACATTGTCCGCGGCCGCACCAAGGACCCCAACGTCCGGATGCTCGTGGTGCCCGGCTCCGCCCGTGTGCGCCTCGAGGCCGAGGCCGAGGGCCTGGACCGGGTGTTCAAGGACTTCGGCGCCGAATGGCGCTTCGCCGGCTGCTCCATGTGCCTGGGCATGAACCCGGACCAGCTGGAACCGGGGGAGCGCTGCGCCTCCACGTCCAACCGCAACTTCGAGGGCCGCCAGGGCAAAGGCGGACGCACCCACCTCGTCTCCCCGGTGGTGGCCGCAGCCACGGCCATCCGCGGCACGCTGAGCTCGCCGTCGGACCTGGACCCCGCCCCGGAGCCCGCTGCCGTCCGCATCGACGCAGCGTAGCTGCCGACAGCCCCGATCCACACAGCCGAAAAAGGATCCGCCATGGAAAAGTTCACCACCCACACCGGAATCGGCGTACCGCTGCGCCAGAGCAACGTCGACACGGACCAGATCATCCCCGCTGTCTACCTCAAGCGCATCACCCGCACCGGCTTCGAGGACGCCCTTTTCGCCGCCTGGCGCAAGGACCCGGCCTTCATCCTGAACCAGCCGCCCTTTGACGTAGGTTCCGTCCTGGTGGCCGGACCCGATTTCGGGACCGGTTCATCCCGGGAACACGCCGTCTGGGCGCTCAAGGACTACGGCTTCAAGACTGTCCTCTCCTCGCGCTTTGCGGACATCTTCCGCGGCAACTCCGGGAAACAGGGACTGCTGGCCGCTGAATTGGCTCAGGCCGACATTGAACTCATCTGGAAAGAGCTGGAAAACGCGCCCGGCACCGCGGTCACCGTGGACCTCGTCTCCAAGACCGTGCAGTGCGGCAACATCGTGGCACCCTTCGAGATCGACGACTACACCCGCTGGCGGCTGCTCGAAGGCCTGGACGACATCGGCCTGACCCTCAAGCATGAGGAAGACATCACCGCGTACGAGGCCACGAGGCCCGCCTTCAAGCCCAAGACGCTGCCGGCCAAGCTGTCCTGACCTGGACTGAGCTGTCCTGACCTGGCCAGGCCTGACCTGACCGTCCGGCCGCAGCCGGACCCGAATTTAGAAGTGCCGCCGTCGAGCTCGACGGCGGCACTTCTGTGCGGAGGCGACCGGGTCATCTCGGGACGCCAGATATCAATCCCCGTAGGCCTGGAGTTCGGCGAGTCCGACGTTACTGGTGGTGCCGCTGACGGTGGTGACTGTCAGCCGCAAGCTGGTGGTGGAGCGACCGGAGAAGGTGATTGTGGTCGCTTTGCCAGCGTTGTCCAGGGAAGGCACCGGCACTGTGGTGCCGTCGGAGAAGGTGAGTGTCGCGGCAGTGATCTGGTCGGCGGTATTGGGCCGGTCGTAGAGCACAATGCGGCTCAGGTTCACCGCGGCGGGAAAGGCAAGGTTGAGGTAGCTTCCAGCTTTGCCGCCGGCGGTGGCCCACTCCCGGGTTGAGTCGGTGGGGTAGCCAGCGATGACGCCGTCGATGACCTTCACGGCGGTCTGCCCGGTGGCGGAGTTCTGGGAACTGGCGACGACCATCGCCGACGCAGCGATGTTGGTGCTCGTGTAGGCCTGGAATTCGGCGAGTCCGACGTTTCTGGTGGTGCCGCTGACGGTGGTGACTGTCAGCCGCAAGCTGGTGGTGGAGCGGCTGGTGAAGCTGATTGAGGTCGCCTTGCCGGCGTTGTCCAGGGAAGGCACCGGCACTGTGGTGCCGTCGGAGAAGGTGAGTGTCGCGGCAGTGATCTGGTCGGCGGTATTGGGCCGGTCGTAGAGCACGATGCGGCTCAGGTTCACCGCGGCGGGAAAAGCAAGGTTGAGGTAGCTTCCGGCTTGGCCGCCGGCGGTGGCCCACTCCCGGGTTGAGTCGGTGGGGTAGCCGGCGATGACGCCGTCGATGACCTTACTGGCCGCCTGGCCGGTAGTGGAGTTCTGGGAACTGGCGGTGACCGTCGCCGACGCAGCGATGTTCGTGCCAGTTGCGTTGGGGCCGGTGGAGCTGGTGGCGCCATTTGGCGTCATGGCAGGCAAGGGTACGGTGTATGACCGCGAGAACCGGGCGCCCATCGCACCGGCGGCACACGCGTCGGCAGTGTTGCACGTCCTGTAGTCGTACTGGGCGTAGGTCAGGAAGGCATTAGTCTTGGTCGTCAGGTCGGGATCGAACACGTTCGACGGGCGTTGGGCGATACCGTATCCCTCATATCCGGTGACCGTGTGAGGCAGGCTGTACTGCTGCTGAGCGGCCAGCACGAGGTAGGCGACGGTGTGGTGGTCGCTGTGGTCCCCGTCGCCGTAGCTACCGGCGAAGTCCAGTGTGGCGATCTGGTTCGGTTGGTAGCTGTTCATCAACGCCAGCAAAGTGCCCTGAAGCGTCGAGAGAGTGTAAGAGGAGGAGCCGTTGACTGCGGTCATCGAGTTGATGACGCCGCCGTACAGTTTCTGGAGGCTCTGGTATCCGCTATTTGATGCGCCTCCTCCAGTTGGGAACCCGTCAGGCAGCCGCATGAATGCCAACGAGATATTCGTCGCACCGTCGAGCGTCGCAACCGGAATCGGGTGGCCGGCAATGCCGGCATCTGCCGTCGTCCAGGTGTTGGCGACGCCGGCGAGCTGCGCGTACGCCGCTTTGACTCCACTCTCTCGCGATGCCCAATATGTGGCCGGTTCGTTCGCGTCTCCGGCCGTGACGTAAACGGTGCGTACGCACATTCCGCCGCGGATCGCCGCGATGAGCGCGGGGCTCTGGAACAGCAGGTCGTCGTCCTGGTGGGCAACGATGTGCATTGCAGAGCCAGCCGGGCATCCGGAATCCGCAAAGGCGCGGGGGGCCGCCGACGTGCTCCCCGCCAGCGCTGCAACTGCAGCTGCAGCGAGGAATAGCCGGGACAATCGACGAAGCCGGGGAAACGGCATTGGACTCACCCTCCTTGGTCACCACGCCGCACTGTGTCGTTGCATTCGACAAGCGGCTACTTTTGAGGATGGTGGCCTCGGAGCACGTCAGGCTACGAGGCCGGCTACCCGTTTAATGGGGAGCAGTACCTGTCTTTGGGCGGCGAATACTTGCTTTTCCGGGAGGGAGCGCGGACCGGCCACCGGCGGGGCGCATCTGTGGGCTGCGGCTAAGTTGTGGGGCGACTCAACGCGGCCATAACGTTGTCACCTGTGACACCGGAGCGGCTCTTACTGCGTCGGTGAATCCGAGGTCCCAATGGCGCCAACACCTGCACGTATTTCAGATCGGTAACCCAAGCTCCTATGCTTAGCTGGAGCCTTTGTAAGGATTTGGGGGCGAGTAGTCGTTAGGAAACCGGTATATGAGTAGTGTTCTGACAATCCGCGGAGGCGTCCCGCTGACTGGCCGCGTCACCGTCCGTGGGGCCAAGAATCTTGTCCCCAAGGCGATGGTCGCCGCCCTGCTGGGCAACGAGCCGTCCGTGCTGCGCAACGTCCCTGAAATCAAGGACGTGGAGGTTGTCACCAGCCTGCTCCAACTGCACGGAGTCACCGTCGAGAAGGACCCCGTCACCGGGGACCTGACCCTCGACCCGAAGGGTGCCAAGACGGCGTCGAGCACGGCAATCGATGCGCACGCCGGCGACTCCCGCATTCCGATCCTCCTCTGCGGACCGCTGATCCACGCGATCGGCGAGGCCTTCATCCCGGACCTTGGTGGCTGCAAGATCGGCGACCGGCCGATTGACTACCACCTGAACGTCCTGCGGCAGTTCGGCGCCGTGGTGGAAAAGCGCCCCGGCGGTATCCACATCTCCGCGCCCGGCGGCCTCAAGGGTGCCAAGATTTCCCTTCCGTACCCCTCTGTCGGGGCGACGGAACAGGTGCTGCTGAGCGCCACACGGGCCGATGGCATCACCGAACTCAGCGGCGCCGCCACTGAGCCCGAGATCGTCGACCTCATCGCGGTGCTGCAGAAGATGGGCGCGATCATCAGCGTCCAGACTGACCGCACCATCCGGATCGAGGGCGTCCCGGACCTGGGCGGCTACAACCACCGCGCACTTTCCGACCGGAACGAGTCCGCATCCTGGGCATCCGCTGCCCTCGTCACGCGCGGCGACATCTTCGTCGAAGGCGCCACCCAGCGTGACATGATGACGTTCCTGAACACGTACCGCAAGGTCGGCGGCGGCATGGACATCGGCGACGACGGTATCCGGTTCTATCACAAGGGCGGCAAGCTGAATCCGCTGGTCCTCGAGACGGATGTGCACCCCGGCTTCATGACGGACTGGCAGCAGCCCTTGATCGTCGCCCTGACCCAGGCCGAGGGCGTCTCGATCGTCCACGAGACGGTCTACGAGAACCGGTTCGGATTCACCGACGCGCTGATCCGGATGGGTGCCAACATCCAGGTGCACCGGGAGTGCCTCGGCAGCGTGCCGTGCCGCTTCGGCCAGCGCAACTTCCTGCACTCCGCCGTGATCTCGGGGCCCACCCAGCTGTCCGGCACCGACATCGACGTGCCGGACCTGCGCGGCGGATTCAGCCACCTGATCGCCGCCCTCGCGGCCACCGGTACTTCCCGGGTCACCGGAATCGACATCATCAACCGCGGATATGAGCGCTTCACGGAGAAGCTCGCCGGGCTTGGTGCCGATTTTGACATCACCACAGCCGAGTAACGGGGAGCTGTGAAGGAACCCGCGAAGAGTCACATCACCTTTGTCATTGTTGCCGGCATCGTCCGGCCCACGATGAACCTCCTGATGAGGAAAAAGTGGGAGGGCCTCGAGAAGCTCCCGGCCGGGGGCTTCATCGCTGCCCCCAACCACTGCACCGAAATCGACCCGCTGGTGGTCGGGCACATGCTCTACAACCAGAAAAGGATGCCGCACTTCCTCGCCAAGGCCGGACTCTTCAAGGTCCCGGTCCTGGGAGCGGTGCTGCGCGCCACTAAGCAGATTCCGGTGGAACGGTCGACGTCGGGCGCCAACCGCTCGCTGCAGATCGCCCAGGACGTAGTCGACGAGGGCGGTGCCATCATCATCTATCCCGAGGGAACCCTGACCCGTGATCCGGAGTTGTGGCCGATGAAGGGCCACACCGGTGCCGCCAGGATGGCGCTCGAGAGTGGCATCCCAGTGGTGCCGATGGCCCATTGGGGCGCCCACGAGGTCTTTCCGCGGTACGCGAAGCGGTTCCACATCTTCCCGAGGAAAACGTCCCGCCTGATCATCGGTGAACCGGTGGACCTCAGCGCCTTTGCCGGGCGGCCGCTGGACCGGGCCACCCTCGCTGAGGCAACCAAGGCGATCATGGACGCGATTACCGAACTGCTTGCCACACTCCGCGGCGGGCAGCCGCCGGCGGTACGCTGGGATCCTTCGGCGCACAAGCAGGCCAGTCACGGCCGTTTCATCGAACGCGGCGAGACTGGCCGCGGCAAGGCCCCCCGCGAGGGCGGCGCATCAAACGAGAATAATGGGGACAATACCGAATGACGGTCAATCTTGAACGAGCAACATCGGCAAGCACGGTAGCCGTCATGGGGGCAGGCTCCTGGGGGACCACCTTTGCGAAGATCGTCGCGGATGCTGCCACCGCTTCCGGTGTTGAACGCCGCATCCGCCTCTGGGGCCGGCGTGCCGAGATCGTGGAGCAAATCAATACCCTGCACAAAAACGAGCAGTACCTCAAGGACATCGTCCTTCCGCCCAGCATCACCGCCTCCACCGACGTGGCCGAGGTTTTCGACGGCGCCGAGCTGGTCATTCTCGCCGTCCCCGCCCAGACCCTGCGGCCGCAGCTGCGCGAATGGAAAGACCTCGTGCCCCCCGGCGCGTTCGTGGTGTCCCTGATGAAGGGCCTCGAGCTACATTCTGACGCGCGCATGAGCGAGGTCATCAGCGAGGAGCTGGGGATTCCCGCGGAGCGCATCGCAGTTGTGTCGGGCCCCAACCTGGCCATGGAAATCGCGCGGGAAGAGCCCACGGCCTCGGTCGTTGCGTGCACCGACTCCGCAGCGGCCGGCTGGATCGCCCGCAGCTGCACGGCACCCTACTTCCGGCCGTACACCACCACCGATGTGACCGGCGTCGAAATCGGCGGGATCGTCAAGAACGTCATTGCCCTGGCGGTCGGGATCTGCGAGGGCAAGCGGATGGGCGACAACACCAAAGCCTCCGTCATCACCCGCGGCCTTGCGGAGACCTCCCGGCTGACACTCGCCCTGGGCGGCGAGGCGCAGACCATGGCCGGCCTGGCCGGCCTGGGCGACCTCGTGGCAACCTGCTCCTCGCCGCTGTCCCGGAACCACACCGCAGGCAGGCTGCTGGGCAAGGGCCTCACCCTCGACCAGGTCACGGCCGAAATGAAGCAGACGGCCGAAGGCATCAAGTCCAGCCAGGCCGTTCACGAACTGGCCGGAAAGCTCGGCGTCGAAATGCCGATCACCGCCGCCGTCGTCGCCGTGCTGGCCGGAAAACTGTCCGTCGACGAACTGGGACCGCTGCTGCTGTCCAGGGACCTGAAACCCGAAGGCGATTACTGAGCGTGTCGGAAGAAAACGTGAGCACAGAGGGCCGTCCCGTCCGGTCCAGGCCCCGCGTCGCGGTGCTGTTCGGCGGCCGTTCCAGCGAACACGCGGTGAGCTGCGTGACCGCGGCGGGTGTCCTTGGCGCGATCGACCAGTCCAAATACGAGGTCATCCCGATCGGCATTGCCAAGACCGGCCAATGGGTGCTGGCCTCCGGCGACACCCGGGAGTGGTCGCTCTCGGCTGCCTCGCTGCCCGAGGTCGCTCCCTCGGAGCAGACCGTCGCGCTGGCCGAAATCGGCGGTGAGCACCAGCTCATCGTGGCCTCCCCGAACGAAGTCCCCCAGGAGCTTGGCTCCGTGGACGTGGTCTTCCCGCTGCTGCACGGGCCGTTCGGCGAGGACGGCACCATTCAGGGGCTGTTGGAACTGTCCGACACCAGGTACGTGGGTGCCGGCGTGCTGGCCTCCGCCGTCGGCATGGACAAGCACTTCATGAAGGTGATGTTTGAATCCGCCGGACTCCAGGTGGGGCCGTACATTGCCGTAACGGACCGGCAGTGGCGCAACGATCCGGAAAAGGTCCGCAAACGCGTGGACCAGCTCGGCTTCCCCGTGTTCGTCAAGCCCGCCCGGGCCGGGTCCTCCATGGGCATCTCCAAGGTCGATTCCCTGGAGGGGCTCGACGCCGCCATCGAGGCCGCCCGCGAGCACGATCCGAAGCTCGTGATCGAGGCCGGAATCCTCGGCCGCGAAATTGAGTGCGCCGTGCTCGAAGGCCGCGGAACCGAAGCCCCACGCACGTCCATGCCCGGGGAGATTTCCGTCGCGGGCGGCGGGCACGAGTTCTACGACTTCAACGCCAAGTATGTGGAGGACGACGCCGCCGCGCTCAGTTGCCCGGCCGACCTCCCCGAAGAGGCCATCACCCGGGTCCGCGAGCTTGCCGCGGTCGCGTTCGACGCCGTCGGCGCCGAAGGGCTGAGCCGGGTCGACTTCTTCTACACGCCGGACGGCGAGTTGATCATCAACGAGATCAACACCATGCCCGGCTTCACGCCCAAGAGCATGTATCCGCAAATGTGGAAGGCATCGGGCCTGGGCTACGCCGAGCTGATCGACGAGCTGATCCACCTGGCACTGCACCGCAACACCGGGCTGCGCTAGCACGCCGCCTATTAGCTTGGCGGCAGGTTCTGCAGGTCTTCCTGGCCAACGCAGCCCCGGGTCGCCTTGATCTTGGCGGCCGAGGCGGACAGGTCTGCGAGGACCGTCGCGGAGCTGATCTTGTTCGGGTCCATCAGGATTTCAGTGGCCGGTTCGCGGCCGAACGTCGTCAGCGTCCACACCGGGTCGCCTTCCTTGATGACCCAGTCGACGCCGTTCACGGTGACGCAGCGGTCCGTGGTGGGACCCGGCACGTTGACGCCGCAGCGCAGGATCACCAGTGAAGGGTCGCCCCAGGCAGCCGTTCCCTGGCTGTTTGTCTTGCGAACTTTGGAATCGCCGATGGCATCCGGCAGTGACACCATCATGGGTGCGCAGGCTGCGTTCGCGCTGTCCTTGGCCGGGGTCACATCCACCACGGGCGCACACGCTGTGAGCGCCGCGGCGGAGGCTGCGGCGACCGCCAGGATACGGAGCAGGCGTGCGGAAACCGGGGTGCGGAGCTGGTGCATTATTCAAGCCTATCCCGGCGGAGACGGCCGCCCCGACGTGCGGTGCGGCCGGTCCGGCCGCCAAAACCGACTCACCGGAGGCCGTCACGGGAACGTCGTTGGCGGGGCTGCTAGGTGCCATCGCGTAGAATGGGAAGATCGTGCATTCTGGGGCACTGCCGACAGCGAGGTCAGCTGTGGCCGGAACACAGGCGCGGTTGGAAAAATCTCGTATCCAAGGGGGAGACAGTATTTATGTCTGTACGTTGCCGCATGGCCAATTCAGTGCGCGCTGGAATGCTCGCGCTTGCAGTCGGCCTGGGCCTGGCCTTCGCCGGACCCGTCAGCTCGGCGCACGCTGAGGACACGACACTTCCTGATCCCGTGATCGTGATTACCGCCCCCACGGACCCCGCTCCGGCCCCGGTGGAGCCGACACCAGTGGAGCCCCCACCGGCTGACCCCGCCCCGGTTGAACCCACGCCGGGTGACCCGGCGCCGGTGCCCTCGCCCGCTGACCCGGGCACCCCCGCCCCGACGGAGCCAGCCCCTACACCCGTTCCTGAAGCCCCCGCCCCGGTCGCACCGCCTGCGACTTCACCCGCCGCCGTAGCCACCCCGGTCCCGACGCTCAAGCCGGTCCGCCCGGCGGCGACGCCTGCTGGAGTCGACCAGTCCGCCGCGACGGCTACCCCGACGCCCACCCCCACGCTCACGCCTGAGCCGGCGTCCTCCCGGGCAGCTGCCGCGATTGCGGCCCCGGCAGAGCCGCCCACCATCATCAAGACCGAGATCCAGGCCGCCGTGGCCGTTGCGACCGGGAGCCCGCTGGTGGTCCAGCTCATCACAGTGATGATCCTCCTTGCAGCCGGCGTCGTGTACTTCCGATTCCTGGCCGGCAAGACCCCAAGCTTTGCCGCCAAGGCCGGAAAGTAAGCAACGAGAATGCGATATGACGCCGGGAGTGAAGCTGCCCGCACAGGAACTGGCACTGCCCCGGTACGGATCACGCTGCTGACCCACTCGTACTGGCCGGAGCAGAGCCCGCCCCAGCGCCGTTGGACCGCCATGGTCAAGGAATTCACCCGCTCCGGCTGGGCGGTCGACGTCGTCACGCCCGTCGCCCACTATCCGTTCGGCCGCCGGGCGTTGCCGCGGAAGATGGCCGGCCGGCCCTTCCGGCTGCAGAAAGGGCAATTTACCGAGAAGATTCTCCGGGTGCCCTATCTCCGGCACGGCAACTCGCGCGCCGCGCGCCTCGTGGACCAGTGCTACTCGGCAGCGTTCTCGATCCCGGCTGGCATGCTTCTCCGGAAGCCCGACGTCGTGATTGTCACCGCGCCGGGCCTGCCGTCACTCGCGGCCGGCTATGCCCTGGCCCGGCTGCGCAAAGTGCCGCTGATCGTGGAAATGCGCGACGCGTGGCCGGACCTCGCCCGCGATGCGCGCCTGGTGCAGGGCAGCGTGAAGAGCGTCGTTGAGCACGTTGTGGACTTCGTCCAGCACCGAGCGGACCTCGTAGTCACCGTTACCGAGGGATTCGCCGATACTCTCCGGTCCCGCGGCATCCGCAACGTGGCAACCGTCAGTAACGGACTCACCCTGGACGCCATCCCGGTGCTTGGCGCCCCTGAACTGGAACGACCCGTCTTCGAAGCCCTCTACCTGGGCAACCACGGAGAGAGCCAGAGGCTGGATGTCGCCATCCGTGCCAGCGCGCTGGTGGGCGACTCGATGCACTTGCACATGGTGGGCCACGGGACCCAGCGCCCGGCACTGGAAAAGCTCGCCCGCGAATTGAAGGCCCCGGTGACCTTCCACGCGCCGCTTCACGGCGACGCCATGATGGAGCGCTACGCATCCGCCGATACCTGCCTCGTTTCCCTGCGCGATGACTGGAAATCCTTCGAAACCACCGTCCCGTCCAAGACCTACGAGGTCCTGGCCCTGGGCCGCCACGTTACCGCCATGGTGCGCGGCGAGGCGGCCCGAATCGTCGCCGACGCAGAAGCCGGGGACATCGTGGCCAGCGACCCGGAGGCGGTCGCAGCCCTGTGGCGCGGGCTTGCCGCCGACCGCGGACGGCTCGTCCGCAACGGTGACAGCCGGCAGTGGGTCAAGACCCACGCTGAATACGAACAGCTTTCCGTCCGCTACATGCAACTCATCTCTGACCTCCTGGGCAAGGCATCCGTAACCACGCGATGATCCAGGTTCTAAAAAATGCCCGGCTCGCCGCACACACCGCGGGACAACACCTCACGGACGATCCCATGGTGCTGTTCCTCCAGGTGTCCCGGCGGCTTCCGTCCGCTGTTGTCCGTCCGCTGGCCCGCCTCACGTGCGCGGCGGCACCGAAGTCTTCAGCGGCGGTCCCAGTGCTGCTCGCGTCGCTCCTTTGCGGTGACGACGACGACGTCTCCCGCCGCCTCCGGCTCGCCGTAGACCGTCAGGTCACGGGCGAGAAGGCCCGGAAGCTCGCCGACATCGCGCTCGTCGCCAACCGGCTGGAGCTAGCGGACCTGCTGTTATCCGGCGCAGCCCAGGCGCCAGGTCTCGAATCAGCTTTGGCCCGCAGGCTCTGGCACGACGGGAACCTCAGTGGCGCCGTCGCCGTCCTGAACGGCTCCCGCCCGGCGGGTAGGCGGCAGAAGGCGCGGCTTGCCGGCGAAGCGGCCGTCTACGCCGGCACGGCACCTTCGCTGCCCCGGCAGGAGTTCACGCCGGCGCCCGGCAGGGTCCTGCATTTGCTGACCAATTCCCTGCCCCACACCGCCAGCGGTTACGCCCAGCGGTCCCACTCCATCATGGTGGCCCAGCAGGAAGCAGGCTGGGAGGTGCTGGCCGTCACCCGGCTGGCGTATCCGGTGCAGGTGGGCAAGCTCCTGGCCCAGGCGGCCGACGTCGTTGACGGCATCCGCTATCAGCGCCTCCTCCCGTCACGGCTGGCAACAACCATGGATGCGCGCCTGCAGCAGCAGGCCGACGAACTGTTGAACGTGGCGCTGGAATTCCGGCCGAGCGTACTCCACACCACCACACACTTCGTCAACGGACTGGTGGTCCGGGCGGTGGCCGAAGCCTTGGGGATTCCCTGGGTCTATGAGGTCCGCGGCCAGCTGGCCGACACCTGGGCAGCCACGCGCGGGCCCCAGTCCCGGGACAGTGAAAAGTACCGGCAGTTCCAGGAACGGGAAACCGATGTCATGCGGACTGCCGACCTGGTGGTGACGCTTGGACATGCCATGAAAGCCAACATCGTGGCGGTAGGCATCCCGGCGGCGAAGGTCATGATCGCCCCGAATGCCGTGGGCGGAGCTTTCCTGGAGCCGCCGCTGGATACTGCCGCTGCACGCCGGGCGCTGGGCCTGCCGGAGGACGGACTCTACATCGGAACCGTCAGCAGCCTGGTCGGGTATGAAGGCCTGGATGACCTTGTGCGCGCCTTCGCTCTGCTGGCGCCGGACTTTCCGCAGCTGCGCCTGCTGATTGTTGGTGACGGAGTGGCCGGCCCCGCCCTGCAGGAGCAGGTCCGTACCCTCGGACTGTCCGGGAGGGCAATTTTCACGGGCCGGGTACCGCGGGATCTGGCACCGCTTTATCATCAGGCCCTGGACGTTTTTGTGGTTCCCCGCAAGGATCTGGACGTGACCCGTGCGGTCACTCCGCTCAAGCCGGTGGAGGCCCTGGCGAGTGCCCGGCCGGTGGTTGGCAGTGACTTACCCGCCCTTCGGGAGATAATAGACGACGGCGGCAACGGGCTGCTGGCCCCTGCCGCGTCACCGGGTGAACTGGCACGCACGATTTCTGCGCTGCTCTCTGACGGGAGCCGCCGGGCATCGATGGGGCTCGCCGGCCGGGCCGCAGTGCTGGCCGAGAGGACCTGGGCTGCCAACGCCAAGGCCCTGGCCACACGATACGCTGGGCTGCACCATGAACATGAGGAGAACGAGTAGTGTCCGCAGATAGTGCAATAGACCCGGAGCAGGTGGCCGTACAGCCGCTCTCCGTGGATATGCGGCGGCTGACACGTGTCGGTTCGCGGCCAAGTTTCCTGGACTACCTTGTTCAGCTCTGGGACTTCCGGCAGTTTATTTTTTACGATGCCCGGGCCCGCGTTCAAAGCGGTACCCGCCGCGACCGCCTCGGCAGCGCCTGGCTGCTCCTGAACCCGATCTTCAACGGGTTGACCTATTACCTGATCTTCGGGCTGCTGCTGAACACCAGCCGTGGCGTCGAGAACTTCGTGGGATACCTCGTCGTGGGAATCTTCGTGTTCCAGTTCAGCTCCGGGGCCATCACATCCGGCGCACGGTCCATCCGGAACAACAAGTCCGTGGTGCAGGCGTTCAACTTCCCGCGAGCCGCGCTCCCCATCGGGGCCAATGTGAGGGAACTGCTGGCCGCCGTGCCGCTCGTATTGGCAATGCTCCTGATCGTGGTGGTGCTGCCGCCCGCCGAGGAAATCACCTGGCTCTGGATACTGGTGATCCCGGCCATCGTGTTGCAGTCACTTTTCAACCTCGGAGTGGGGCTCATCCTGGCCCGCATCATCTCCCGTGTCCACGACGTCACCCACCTGCTGCCCTTCGTCCTGCGGGCCTGGATGTACGGCTCCGCCATCTTCTACACCTACGACCGCTTCGTGACGCATCCCGAGGTGCTGGCGGCCATCAAGCTCAACCCCCTGTTCAACGTGATCGACATCGTGCGGGACTGCGTGCTTTACGCGCGGGTTCCGCAATGGCAGTCGTGGGCAATCCTTGCCGCCTGGGCGCTGGGGGCGCTGGCCATTGGCCTGGTGTACTTCTGGAAAGGGGAGGAATCCTATGGACGCGGATGATCAGGAACTATTCATCGAAGGACATCCCTGTGTTGTGGTGGACGGCGTTGAGATGCGCTACCGCGTCGCCTCCAGCGCTGCCGCGGCGGCTGACGAATCGAGCCGGCCGCGCTTCCTGCGCCGGGCCGTCAGCAAGCCGAACATGGTGACCGTGCAGGCCCTGAACAAGCTCTCCCTCGTCGTTGAACGCGGTGAATCGGTGGGGATCATCGGCAGGAACGGTTCCGGTAAGAGCACGCTGATGAAGATCATCTGCGGCCAGTCAAAGCCTTCCATGGGAGCCGTGTACGCTTCCAGCACGCCGATCATGCTGGGCGTCAACGCCGCCCTGGTCCAGGACCTTTCGGGGGACCAGAATGTGATCCTCGGGTGCCTCGCCATGGGAATGAGCCGTGCCCAGGTGGACGAGAAGTTCGACAGCATCGTGGAGCTGTCCGGTCTTGAGAAGTCGATCCACCTGCCGATGAAGTCCTACTCCTCGGGTATGGCTTCGCGTCTCCGCTTTGCCATCGCAGCGAGCGTCGACCCCGAGATCCTCCTCGTGGACGAGGCCCTCAACACCGGTGACGCGCAGTTCGCGGATCGCAGCAAGCTGCGGATGGATGAACTTCGCGAACAGGCAGGCTGCGTCTTCCTGGTCAGCCACAGCCTGGAAACCATCAAGGACATGTGCACCCGGGTGATTTGGCTGGACAAGGGTGACCTCATCATGGACGGGGACGCGGATGTGGCCATCAAGGCCTATCAGGAATTCACCCGCCACCTCTCCAAGGGCAACAACATTTCCGCCACCAAGATTCTCGACGACGCTAAAGCGAATCTCGTGGCCACCGAAGTCCGCGGGCGGTCCTCGCGCCGGAGCCGAGGCTGATGCCGGCCCTGCAGGATCTACGCACCGGTTTGTGGCACCTCAGGCGCGGCGGCCCCGCCCAGTTCAAGTCCTGGCGTTCCCGCCAGCGGATCGAACAAGGCTTCGCCGCACCCCGTAACGTGCAGGGCGTGGAAGCGGCGTGGACTGGCCGCGGGCGCAAGCGGCGGCTGTCGCTGGTTCCGGCGGACCTGCCGTCGCAGCAGCCGGCGAGGCCGGATGTCCGCGCCGCGGTGATCCTGGACGACTTTTCTGCGCTTGCCTTCGGCTACGAGTGGGCCACCAACCCCGTCCACCCGCACACCTGGCGCAGCGACCTGGCCGCCGGCGACATCGATCTCCTGTTCGTCGAGTCGGCATGGGCCGGAAACGGCGGGCTGTGGCGCGGCAAACTGGCCGGACCCAACGGCCCAAGCGACGAGTTCCGCGAGCTGGTCCAGTGGTGCCGGGAGCAGGCAATCCCCACGGTTTTCTGGAACAAAGAAGACCCGCCGCACTATGACGACTTCCTGCCCTCCGCCCGGCTCTTTGACCAGGTCTTCACGTCCGATGCCGGCCGGATCGCGCAATACACGGCGGATCTCGGCCACGAGCGCGTCGCGGTGCTTCCGTTCGCAGCCCAGCCGGCGATCCACAACCCGGTGCGGCCTGGCCATGGCCGGCACAAACGGGACGTTGCCTTTGCGGGGATGTATTTTGCCCACAAGTATCCCGAGCGCCGGGCCCAGATGGACTTCCTCCTCGGGGGCGCGCTGGACGCGTCCGCCCGGATGGGGACGGGGCTGGAAATCTTCTCCCGCCAGCTAGGCGGCAACGCCGAGTACCAGTTCCCCGCGCCGCTGGACTCACGGGTAGTCGGATCGTTGACCTACGCCCAGACGCTTTCCGCCTACAAGGCTTACAAGGTCTTCCTCAACGTCAACTCCGTTGTTGACTCGCCCAGCATGTGTGCCAGGCGCATCTTCGAGATCTCGGCCTCCGGGACACCGGTGGTGACTGCGCCCAGCCAGGCCATGGGACAGTTCTTCACCCAGGCTGCGGTGCCTGTGGCCACCACCCGCACGGAAGCCGAACACCTGACCCGGGCGCTGGTTTCCAACCCGGAACTCAACGACCGCACGGCCCACTTGGCCCAACGCGCCATCTGGGCGGCCCACACCTACGCACACCGCGCGGACACAGTGCTGCAGCACGCACTGCCGGGCAGTGGTACAGGCGTCCAAAGGGCCTCCGTCTCGGTGCTGCTGCCGACCATCCGGCCGCAAAACCTGGAGAGCGTCTTCCGCACCATCGCCGGACAGCGCGGAGTGGAACAGGAACTGGTGCTGCTCACGCACGGCTTCCGGCTCTCCCAGGAACGCCTCACTGAACTCTCCAACACGTTCGGGCTGCACAACGTGGTGCTCCTCGAAGCATCGAAGGACGTCTCGCTGGGGGAGTGCCTGAACAGGTGCGTTGCTGCCGCCAGCGGGGAAGTCCTGGCGAAAATGGACGACGACGACCACTATGGACCGAACTACCTCAGCGACCAGCTGCATGCCTTGTCTTACTCAGGTGCCGACGTCGTGGGCAAACAGGCCCACTACATGCATCTTGAGACCTCCAACGCCGCAATCCTGCGGTTCGCGGGCAGGGAGCACCGGTTCACCGACTTCGTGATGGGGCCAACCATCATGGCCCGCAGGGACGTCTTTATCGACCATCCGTTCCAGCACGTAACAGTGGGCGAGGACACAGGATTTCTCCGCGCAGCCCATGCCGCCGGTAAGATCGTCTACTCGGCGGACCGCTTCAACTACTTTCAGGTCCGTACCGGTGATGGACACACCTGGCAGGTCGAGGACGCTGAGCTCCTCGCATCCGGGGACCTCAAATTCTATGGAAAGCTAAATGATCATGTTGACATCTAGGACTGCGGAGACCGAAGCCCCGATCAAGACGGTCGCCGTCGTCGGTCTCGGCTACATCGGACTGCCCACGGCGGCCGTTCTGGCCACCAACGGTCTCGAGGTGATCGGCGTCGACGTCAATCCGGACACTGTGGCCGCCATCAACAACGGCGACGTGCCCTTTGTGGAACCCGACCTGGGCGTACACGTCGCGGGCGCGGTCAGCCAAGGCCGGCTGCGGGCCCAGCTCGAAACACCCTGCGCGGATGCCTACATTGTGGCCGTGCCGACGCCGTTCAAGGCGGACAAGTCCGCGGACATGTCCTACATCGCCGCTGCTGCCCGGGCCATCGCCCCGAAGCTGAGCGGCGGTGAGCTGGTGATCCTCGAGTCGACGTCGCCGCCCGGGAGCACGCGCCGGCTGGCCGAGCTGATCCTCGGGCTGCGCCCGGACCTCAGCCTCGACGGCCAGGACGGCAAGCCCGTGCTGCTTGTTGCACATTGCCCCGAGAGGGTGCTGCCGGGCCGGATCATGATCGAACTCGTCACCAACGACCGGGTGGTAGGCGGCCTCACGCCCGAGGCCGCCGAGGCCGCGTCCGCACTCTACGGCGTGTTTTGCCAGGGCGAAATCCACCTCACGGACGCGGCCACGGCAGAGATGTCCAAGCTGGTCGAGAACGCCTACCGTGACGTCAACATCGCGTTTGCTAACGAGCTCTCTGTCATCAGTGACAACCTGGACATCGACGTCTGGGAACTCATCCGCCTCGCCAACCACCATCCCCGGGTCAACATCCTCCAGCCCGGCCCGGGCGTCGGCGGCCACTGCATCGCCGTGGATCCGTGGTTCATCGTGGCTGCCGACCCCGAGAACTCCGCCTTGATCCGGACCGCCCGTGAAGTCAACGACGGAAAGCCCGGCTACATCGTGGACCAGGTCCGGAAGGCCGTCCGCGACATTGACCGTCCTGTGATTGCCTGCCTGGGCCTGGCATTCAAGGCCAACATCGACGACGTCCGCGAGTCGCCGGCGCTGGAGATCGTCCGCCGCGTCGCCGTGCTGGAGCCGGAGACCGAGATCCTCGTCGCGGCGCCGCACAAGAACCGGCTCCCGCAGGAACTCGCCGCACTTCCCAACGTCCGTCTCGTGGAGACAGACACGGCGATCGCGGCCGCCCACGTGGTGGTGCTGCTGGTCGACCACGACAAGTTCCGTGAGATCGAGCCCGCCAGCCTCGAGGGAAAGAGGATCATCGATACCCGGGGGTTCTGGCGCTGAGCTATGAAGACACGCAACGGACGGCAATGAAATCCACCGGCATGGGAGGGTCACCCCGGTTCGGGCTGACCCCCCGGCTGCGACGCATGACGTCCCGTCTTAGCGGGGCCATGCATCCGGCTGACAAGTCGCGGCTTCATCGCCTGGTCCGGGGCCGTCACAAGCAGCTGGGGCGGCTGACCGTAATAGTGCCCGTATTCAATGTCGAGCCCTATCTGGCCGACTGCCTGGCAAGCATCGTCGCCCAAAGCTATCCGTACCTGGAGATCATCGTGATCGACGACGGATCCACGGATGGCTCACGGGCCATAGCCGAGAATTTCGCCCGCCGCGACCGAAGGATCCACGTGCTCGGCGTAGCCCACGGCGGTAACGGCCGCGCGCGGAACGCGGGCCTTGAAAAGGCCACGGGCAAGTTCATCACCTTTGCGGATTCCGATGACGTGGTGGCACCACACGCCTACGGGGCCATGATCACGAAGCTGCATGAGACGTCGTCCCAGTTCGTTGTGGGCTCCTCCGACCGGCTGCTGGGGCGGAAGCGGTCAAGGGTGAAGATGATGGACAGGCTTCACGCCATCCCGCGGGACTCGATCAGCCTGGCTGATTACCCCGACATCATGTCCGACGTCTTCTTGTGGAACAAGATGTTCCGCAAGGACTTTTGGGACTCGGCCATGGGCTCCATTCCCGAGGATGTCCTCTACGAGGATCAGGAAACTACGGCCAGGGCGTATGCGCGGGCCCGGGCGTTCGACATTATTCCGGACACTGTCTACCACTGGCGGATCCGTCAGGATGGATCCTCCATCACGCAGAACAAGCACTCCCTTCGGGACCTGGAAGACCGGTTGTGCGTTGTGGATTCCGTCAGTCAACTGCTGGTGGCCGAAGGCGGACCGGATGCCCTCCTGGTCTGGTTCACAAGAGTCCTGGGATCGGACCTCGTTCCCTACTTCGAACAGGTGCCGTACGCCGGGGATGACTACTGGGACACTCTTCACACCGGCCTGGCAAAAATCCTCTCCTCTGTGCGGAGCCTGGGCGGCGAACTTTCGGCGACTGTGCTGGGGAACATCGGGCCGCACGAGCAGATCCTGTGCAGCCTGGCGGCACAAGGAGCGCGCGGTGACCTCGAAGACGTGCTCATCTATCGGGCCGAAAACGGCACCGGGTTTGAATCCCAAATCCGCAATAACCGGTTTTTTGCGCGGCTCGAATATCTGGACTCGCTGGCCACGCGCTTCCCGGACGACCTGCTGGAATTCCCCTCCGCAGCTTTGGCACCGGATTCGCACGTGCGGAGCGCCGGGTGGTCACAGGATGGCTCCCTGACGTTGGCCGGACATTTCTACTTGCCCGGACTCGATTCCGCGGCCTACCCCGGTGGGATCAGCGTCCTTGTCAAGGACGAAGCGGGCATGCTCCGGGACCTGGAGGTCAACCGCGTCCAGGATCCGCACCTGGACATGCTCGGCAACGATCCGCACGCCAGCCACGCCGGGTCGGGATTCACGTGCCGCATCGGCGCCGACTTCCTCGGCGACGTCCCCACCGCACCGATCCAGGTTCGCATCAGACTGGCTGTAGGCCAGGAAGTCTTTGAGCGCCGGCACGTGGTGAGTCCTCCGCTCCGGGACGCCATCGGCGCCGGGAACGGCTCCGCACCCCTGCATCCCGTGGCCACCGACGTCACCTTCGACATGGAGCGGGACGAGTTCAGCGTATGCGTACGGGTCCCGCGCGCCATGGCGCCGGCGCTTGCGACTCTTGACGTCGCCATGGTGACTGCCCGGAATACTGTGCGTCCGACGTCGGTCGAGGAGCTCCGTCCGGACGGCCGGGTATTTACTTTTCCCCTCAAACAGACCACGTGGGGCAGGGAAACCGCTGCGCCGATCCCCGGCGCCTACACGCTGCGTTACGCGAGCGGCGGAAACGGCCTGAACCAGTCGTCGATGCCCGTCATGACCGATGATCGATGGACGGGTCTGCTGCCCCTGGAACACGGGTATCCACACGCCACGGTCCGGATTTTTCAGGCCTCGTCCGGAGCCTGCGCCGTGGGAATCGCGCCGCCGCTGCAACCGGCGGAGCGCGGGAAGTACAACCAACGCCTGCTGCGCGCTGAGTACGCCGCGACCACAGGCGCCCGCGCACTCACTGAAACCGTCCTCTTCGAGAGCTTTGCTGGCAAGAGCTGCACCGACAGTCCGCGCGCCATCTCGGATGCGCTGCATGCCACGTCAGCCGATGTGCCCATCTACTGGTCCATCAACGACTTCTCCGTGGAGTATCCCGAATACGCGGTCCCGGTCCTCCGGGGCTCGCGCGAGTGGTTCGACAGGCTGAAGACCTCCAGGACAGTTGTCAACAACAACAATTTCCCGTCCTTCTTCAGGAAATCCGAGGGACAGCGTTACGTTCAGACATGGCATGGAACGCCGCTGAAAAAGCTGGCCCGGCACGCGCCCACCCGGTATCTCTCGGCATCCTATCGACGGCTCATGGAACGGGAAGCCCGGATGTGGGACGTCATGCTGGCCCAAAACGGGTTTGCCTCGGAAGTCCTGCCCGAAGCTTTTGGTTACAACGGCGATGTTCTGACGCTCGGCTATCCCCGCAACGACGCCCTGGCGGCGCCTGACCGGGAAAGCCGGGCCCAACAGATACGGCTGGATTTGGGTATTACCCCGGAGAAAATCGTGGTCCTGTACGCCCCCACGTGGCGCGATAGTGCCAAAGACGGTTCTGAGCGCCATACCTTGGTGACTCATTTGGATTTCGCCAGGGCACGGAGGTCCCTCGGCTCGAATTATGTGTTCCTTATCCGTGGGCACCACAACGTTGCCGGCGGCTCGTCCACCCAAGTTGGATCGAACCTGATCGACGTTTCTATGTATCCGGAGATCAACGATCTGATCCTGGCCTCGGACTTGCTCGTGACAGACTACTCGTCGATTTCCTTCGACTATTGCGTCACCGGCAAACCAATGTACTTCCTGGTTCCTGACCTGGACCAGTACCGGGATGAGATACGCGGCTTTTACCTGGACTGGGAAGCAACAGCTCCCGGACCATTGTGCTCGGATACGGACCAGCTCTGTGAAGCCATCGGGTCGGGCAGGCAAGTTGATGACGCTGCCTACCGTCGCTTCCAGGCGACGTATGCGGCCTTGGATGACGGCGGAGCTGCCGACAGGGTAGTCGGCAAAATTTGGCCCGCTGAAAGTGTGAGCAGCCAGTGGTGAATCGTGGGCACGCCTAGTTGGCAACGTAAACTTTAGAGATGGACGGGGCCGGCAGCGTGTCTGCCCGGCGGTTCTTTTAACATGGAGGAAATTGATGATTGGTTGGCAATTCGGCTACTGGGGCGGTCGCGAGCTCGAGAAACGCGGCAACTGGAAATCAGCTGCCTCCGTCTATCAGAAGCTCTGGGACCAGGGGGAATCTGCCAACGCCAGGGTCGCTTACAAACTCGGTCATGCTTACTTCAGGCTGGACAACCTTGACCTTGCCCGGCAGTATATCTCCAGTGCCGTTGGGCTGGATCCAAAAAACGCCGCCTGGCATTACCGCCTCGGCTTCATCCAGGAACGCCAGAAATTGTGGGCAGAGGCGCTGCACTCTTACACTTCGGCTACCCGTCTGGACCCCCAGCAGGCCGAATGGTTCTACCGGAAAGCCCAGTGCGAACAGTCACTGGGCGAAAAGGTTGCGGCGCAGGAGTCGCTGCGCTCAGCTATTCATCTCGACCCGAAGAGCGCCAAGTTCCACAAGGCATTGGGAAAACTGCTGGGCCAAGGCGCAGCCCGCTGGCAGGAGATCGAAGCGCTGGAGGATGGCCTGGCGCTCCACCAGCAGGACGCGGAGTGGCTGATCAAGCTTGCCCGGTCCTACTTTGAAATGGAACGCTTCTCAGAGGCCGCGAAACTCTACGAGCGAGCACTGCTGCTGCGTCCCAAGGATGCAGGCTTGCTGTTCGCTGCCGGCCTGGCTCACGCCGGTAATGGCGGTCCCGCCGCTGCCCATCCATGGTTCGCCCGCGCAGTGGATGCTGACCGTGAGTTGGACGCAGCCCGATATGGCCACGGCGTCTTTTTCGAGGCCCAGAAGGACTGGAACAGTGCGGCTGGGGCGTATCTGGAACAACTCAAGCGCGTGCCCTTGGATGCAGAACTGCATTATCGACACGGATTTGCATGCGACCGGGCCTACATGTGGTCCGAAGCAGTCTCTTCATATAAAGCTGCTGTCGCCCTGAATCCTGGCGATGCCTATTGGCACTATCGGCTGGGTTTCGCACAGGAGCGGCTGCAGAATATGCAGGCAGCGGCAGATTCGTATGAAGCTGCCATTCAAGTCAGCGAAACCCGGAAACCATACTGGCTGTTCCGGTCGGCCTATGTCCTCCAGGAGATGGGTCGCTTCGAGGAAGCCAGTGAAGCGTACATCGCGGCGGCGAACCTGACCACGCTTGAACGAGATTTCGGCAATTCGGCTGGGGCCCAGACGACAGATGTGCAAGACCGGCTTATTGGCTTGGTGAGGCAGCTCGCCGGATCCATAAAGAACAAACTGGACGCAAATTCCTTTTATCACGTCGGACAGGACGCCGAAAAGCTGGGGGACTGGCTGGCAGCAGCAGAGCTCTACAAGCAGGCCGTGCAGCGGAGTAATGACCACCGACCCGCGTGGTACAACCGGCTCGGGCACGCGCTCGCGAAATCCGGCCAGGCGGAGAAGGCCTGCGACGCCTTCCGCATGAGCCGCGTTTTCGCGCGACCGTATGGCGTGAGTGAACAGGGTTATTCCAAGGACTCTGCCGTAAAGACTGTCATTGAATATGTCGAGTACTACGAGACTCTGCCCATCGTGAAGAATACTGTTCTCTACGAAAGCAACTTGGCCGCCTCTATCGACTGCAACCCGTTGTCCATTTATGAAAAAATTGTCGATGATCCGCAATATTCGGATTACACGCATATCTGGACGGTTGCAGACGGGGATGTCTCGCTGCCGGCGAGCCTCCTTGAACGCGAAAACGTTCGCATCGTGGCGAAACAGTCTGATTTATATCTGCGCTACCTTGCCACGGCCGAGTACCTCATCAACAACTCAACGTTCCCGTCCTACTTCATCCGCAAGGACGGCCAGTCCTATCTGAACACCTGGCACGGGACACCCCTGAAGAAGATGGGGACAGACGTCGAGGGTGCCGCCCTCGAGCACGCCAACGTCACCCGCAACCTGCTGCAGGCCACCCATGTCCTCAGCTCGAACGAGCACACGACGGATGTGCTTACCCGCGCATTCGGTGTTGATCACATCTTCAGCGGTCGGGTTGCGCTTACCGGCTATCCCCGCATTGACAAGACGGTTCGATCTTCCGCTGCCGGCCGCGATGAGGTGTTCCGCCAGCTTGGGATAGATCCCGAGGATCACAAGCCAGTTGTCTTGTACGCCCCCACTTGGCGGGGAAGCATGAACGCCAAGGTCCTTGACGCGGAGGCCATGGCTCACGACATCGAAGCTCTGGCTGCATCAAAGGACTTCCACTTGGTGGTGCGTGCCCACCACTACACCGAGGACCTCCTTGTCGGGAGTGACCAGTCAATCGCCGTCGTGCCGCGGACGCTCACAACGAATGATTTGTTGTCCGTGGTTGACGTACTGATTACCGACTACTCGAGCGTCGTTTTCGACTACATGTCCACTGGACGCCCAGTGGTGTTCTATGTCCCCGACCTCGACGAATATGCGGCGGAACGGGGACTCTACTTTGATATGGGCAGCCTCCCAGGTGCGGTATGCGGCACCGTCGAAGAGGTCCTGGCTGGCGTGCGGAACGGACTTGCTTCCGACCAGGTCCATCCCTCGTATGCGGCGAACCAGGAACGCTTCACGCCGGCCGAGGACGGAAACGCTGCAGCGAGGGCAGTTGCTTTCTTCTTCGAGGGCGACACCAGCCGCGAGGTATTGCTGCCGAAGAAGGAAAGCTCCCTACTTTTCAGGCACGGCATGAACCCAAATGGCATGACGGCTTCCTTGCTCAACCTGCTTCAGGCACTGAATCCGGAACGCCATGCCTTGACGCTGCTCATTGATGCGGCGGGGGTCTCAAACGATCCCCAACGGCAGGCAGCTTTCAAATCGCTTCCCGGTAATGTCCGCACGGTTGGTCGGGTGGGTCGCCACGTCGCCTCCGTGGAGGAGCGCTGGATAATTTCAACCTTCAACAGGTTGAATAGCTTTGCAACAGAAGAGCAAAAGCAGCTCTATTTTCAGGCGTACAGCCGAGAATTCCGTCGGCTTTTCGGCAAGTCTGCCTTCGATGCCCTAGTGGAATTTGACGGTTACTCACCCTTTATGGCTTCGATCTTGCTCGGCGGCCGCGATGACACGAACAAGAGTGAGATCTTTCTGCACAACGACATGCTGGCCGAGTCCAGTTCCAAGTATCCGTACTTGCGTGAAATGTTTGCGCTTTATCGCGAGTTTGACGGAGTGGTTTCCGTTTCGAAGGCGCTCAGCGACGTCAACGCCGCAAAATTGTCGGACAGCTTCGGTATCCCGAACGAGAAATTTGGCTATACGCCCAACGTCGTGATCCCGGATCGCATTCTCGCCCGGGCCGCCGAGCCTGTGGACCCCGCCTTGGCTGGTTGGATGTCGGGCCCCGGCAAGGTCTTCACGATAAGTGCGCGCCTCTCCCCGGAGAAGGACCACGCCAAGCTACTGCGGGCGTTCAAGCAAATAGTCGACGAGTCACCGGACACGCGACTCATCATGATCGGTGACGGGGTACTTGCAGGGGAGTTGCGGAGGTTGTCCAGCGAGCTTGGTCTGGAGGGCTCCGTCCTATTTGCCGGAATGCAGGACAATCCATTCGCGATCTTGCGAAGGAGCGACTGTTTCATCCTCTCGTCCAACCATGAGGGCCAGCCAATGGTCCTGCTGGAAGCCATGGTTCTTGGCATGCCCATTGTTGCGACAGACATTGACGGCTCCAGGGGAGTCCTCGCAGGTCCGGACGGAGAACACGGATTGCTCGTGCCGAACTCGGTAGCAGGCCTTGTTGGTGGCATGCGCGCGTATCTGGCCGGCAATGTCCAACCGGCCCAGTTTGATGCAGATCAGTATGTGGCTGGCGCCATAGCCAAGTTCGAGAGTCTCGTTGGAGCGGACGTTGCACTGACCCGATGACTGGATGGCCCCCAGAGGGACTCCAAGTGATAGCTCAACCGGGGGTCAACTGATCTTAATCGTCGAGGCGACGCTGGGAACCCCGTTGGCGTCCATGGCGAAGAGCAGATAGGTGCCCGGCACCAGCACGCCGCGGTCCGCCGGCAACTTCAGCGAGGAGGTGTTGCCGCTCACCGAAGCGGTGACCGGGATC